>JADFZZ010000032.1 GCA_015232315.1 SAR324 cluster bacterium
GGATTTGACGCTTAAATTCTTCTGTGTATCTGATGTGATATTTACTTGTTGATAATCGTATCGCTTTTTGCATGGTCTGTCCTCTTTTAAGTTTATCGGATGTGTAAACTTATATCAGGACAAGACACCAAACCAAGTGGAAAATCAAAGACCGAATTTTGGTCGCATGGCCGGAAATGTGACCAACCCCCTTTTACAACAGTAGAACTTTCAGGAAAGGAGTGACACCGTCAAACTGGCATATTCCCAGCGCAGAGGAAGTGACAGTTCTGCCATCCCGGTTTCCGGGTTTTCCAGCAGAATATGAATGCCCATGAACTGTTCATGAAAGGTAAACTGGATGTCTACTTCAGGGAGGCTTAAGGTCAGTGCGCATTCCTGCAAATCATGACTACATAAATCCATTTCATTGACTTCACCGCAAATGCCACTGATTTTAAAACGGGAATTTTTTTCTTCCAGCATGATTCTATGACCTTCATGCTGTTGAAAAAACATGATGAGTTGAAGTTTATCCCATTCCATGAACCACCTTTTTCCCCAATCAGCGGGTTTGAGAAATAATCTGCTCCCGACGTTTTCTGACTTCTTCCTGCAATTCTTCTTCAGAGTCAAATTCATCGACAATTTCCTTGCCGACAATTTCTTCCAGAATATCTTCCAGCGTGATAACCCCGGTCATTCTGCCCGACTCATCCAATACGACAAATAAATGTTGATGCCGTTTGAGAAATTCATCAAACAAAATTTGGGCATTGGTGTTTTCCTTGACAAAATGTACCGCGATCATGAGTGTTGAAATTTTAATTTCATCATCACGACCATCCACGGTCGCGTCAAACAGGTCTCTTTGCAGAATAAGGCCCACGATATCCTCAGGGTCCATGTCATAAACAGGAATACGGCTATAGCCCTGGTCGGAAGCATCTTCCACAGCCTCCGCCAGATTCTTATGTGCTGACAACGAAAAAACATGATCCCTGGGAGTCATGATTTCAGCGGCAATCTTGTCTTTAAGATTCAGAATATTTTTGATCACTTCTCCCTCGAACTGGTGGATTGTGCCAGCCCGTTGGCCGACATGCGTCAGAATACGGATTTCATCAGGTGTCGGACCGCGATAATCGTTGGCTGGATTGATGAAGGAAGTGATGAAGCCGCTGAGTTTCACGACCGGAGTGAGAAAAAGGACCATCCAGGAAATGGGGAACGCAACCCATACCGCCAGTTCACGGGCATAGCGCACGCCAATGGTTTTGGGGATAATTTCCGCGAAAACAAGAACACAGAAAGTAAATACCGCAGAAAAATATACCAGCCATGCTTCCCCATACACTTCGGCCGCGGCAAATCCCGCAACGGCGGCACCTGCCGTGTTGGCCACGGTGTTGAGTGTGAGAATGGCGGAAATAGGACGATCAATGTCCTTTCTCAGACGTTTGAGTTCAATTCCGGCTTTGTGACCTTTGCTCACCAGAGTTTCAATGTGGCTTTCAGGAACAGAGTATAACACCGATTCAAACAATGAACACATGGATGACAGTGCTAAAACCAGTACTACAGATGACACCAGTAAGAACATGGGGATTTTATGGAGTTATGTTTGAGGGAAGGATGGATGAAGCCCCTGATTGAGTGCCAGATATTCAGGATTGTCCGGTGAAATGTATCCATGACGGATCAGGAAATCGATGATGACAAGATTGCAGTTTGTTTTGAATTCTTTGGTACTGATTACCATTTCCTGAACCTGATCCAGAGACCATAAATAAAATTCAGAAACTTCGCCATCCTGGTTGTAAGGCTGAAACGACTTGGGTAATTCAAGGTCATAGTTGACGATCACATCCTGTCGAAGACCATTTTTGGTTTCCATGCAATAATTGATGGCACTCACACCTCGTGCCTGAGAAGCCAGATCATGCGGAATGCCAGCTTCTTCTGCCGCTTCCTTGAGCATGGTTTCCCAGAGCGTCAGTTCATGGGATTTGCCACCGCCAACGAGGTTATCCAAAAGTCCCGGATATGAAGAGCGTGTCATCTCACGCCGGGCAATCCACATATAACAACGTCCCTGTTTGTGCACGATACCATTCAGATGAATGCCGAACGCACGAATTCCAAACAGCGGAACAACGGCTCTCTCAAGCAAAAACAAGGGAGGCTGATCAGAATCAAGGGCACAGGCTGGATACAGTTCATGATACAGGGCCGGGAGGAGGTCTTTTTGTTGAAGGTATTTGAGAACTTCCTGCATGGCGGCGGTTCGGTCCTCAAATGTTTGAATGGTAGAATGAATCCGTACTTCATCCTTCTGTACACGAAAAATGCCGGGGAAATGACGTAAATCCGGGAGAAATGACTCCCGGACCCACCCTACATGATGAGTCCCTGCCTTGAAGGGAATAAAGCGGGTTCTATCAAAATTATTGCAGGTATGGATCCAGTAAAGATAACTCATGAAATTCTCATCCTCCTTGTCCGGTGATCAATCCGAGTACCGATTGTGGTACCTGATTGGCTTGTGCCAACATGGCTGTGCTGGATGAAAGCAGAATTTGATTGCCAGTCAATTGTGACATTTGCTCTGCCATGTCCGCGTCTCTGATGGTTGATTCCGCCTGTGTCAAATTTTCCTCAGCAACTTTTAAACTGTTGAGGTTGTTTTCCAGTGCGTTTTTCTGGAACGATCCAAAAACACCCCGAATTTTTGTGATTTCATCTACCGCCGCATCGACCATGTTGATGGTATCTCGTGCTCCCTGGGGGGTGGTCACATCAATATCAGACAGACTGGTGAAGCGACTTTCATTCGGAATCCCGCGAGCCATTTCTTTGGTTCGGGTATCGACCATCGACAATTTTGCCTGTTGTCCTTCCTGAGGGCCAATCTGAAAGGAAATGGAACCCTGCGAAACATGGACATAACCTTCGCTTTTAGGATTGCTGGGACTGCCAACCAGTTCATCATTGGTTTCTTCGACATAGCTGACACCCACTTCAAAGCCATTTTCATCAAACACCGGAACTTCTTTCAAACCCAGTTCCCTGTCATATTGAATGGTCAGTCCCTGAGCTTTGGTGCCCTCAACGGCGGTTAGAAACTGTCCGTCGCCCAGTGCGATTTCACCACCTATGGTTCCTTCAATATCCTTACCGGGTTCGGCAAACATCGCAATGTTTTCTTTTTCAGAGAGAATGCCCGCGACCGAACTCGTGACAGACAATGTTGGTTCATCACCAAATTCACGATGACGCACCACCATCATACCATTAGGGTCTGTAAAAACATCAACCTTCAAACCTGATTCTTCCACCTTTTTACGCAACTGGGTCAAAACAATGGTCCGAATATTTTGTGACGCCTCTTCTGAGGGAAATCGTTGCGGATCCTGCCGGGTGTTTTCCACAATTTTATCAATTTCCGCCTTGATTTCACCCCGCGAGGTATCAAGAACCGCTGTTTTGTTCCCTTCATTGATAATCAGATTGATTCCTTGCCCAATATTTTCTGCTGTGAGTGGCACAGTTCCAGTGGCTTTGGCCCTGGTAGCAACTTGCAAAATATCCACTTCATAGCCATTTTCAGGAGAAGCCTTGGTGTCAGTGGTCGCATTGACAAAACGAAGTCCGGGTCCAACGGTCACCCCACGGGCACCATTACTGCCATCAAGCAATTTCTTGTCACCAAAAATGGTATTGTTGGCAATTCGGTCAATGGAACTGAGTAAATGTTCAATCTCACTTTGATCCGCTTCCACCATTGGTTTATCATTGACAGCTTCGTTGGCCGCATGCACGGCTAATTGTCTGATGTTGATCAGCATGGAGCTGATTTCATTCAGAGAACCTTCAGCGGTCTGCACCATTGAAATTGAGAATTCAGCATTGTCCAGAGATTGTTGCATCCCGACAATCTGACCCCGGAGCCGTTCAGACGCAATCAGTGTGGCAGGTCCATCCGCGGCTTTGTTAATACTTTGTCCAGTCGTGAGTTTTTCAATATTGTTACCCACCTTGGTGAACGCATCATTGGCATGTCGCAATGAGTTAAGTGACGCGACATTATGTTTAATACTCATTCCCATAACAGACTCCTTTTGTAAATTGAGGTTAATGAGCAACCCGATCAATTTTATTCTTGAGTCTATCATCGGCAGGATTCAAAAAAACTTGAGATCCTGTATTAAGTTTTCACCAAAAAAGTTGTTGCTGAAAATTTTCTGGTGACGGCAACCGATTCAAGCCATCGCACTGTGTCATTCCGTGCTTGACACGGAATCCATCGGCGCACTCCTGGATCCCCGTTTTCACGAGGATGACATCGTGGCGGGCCACAGGATTTCATCACCAAATTATTTACAGCAGGAAAAAGTTTCTTTAGGAAGATCGGACAGATCCTGCAAACCATTGAATGCTCTAGCCATTGAATGATTTGGGCCTCAATTGGGTTCCCAGGGGGGTGTTTACAGACAGCGCAGGCTGACCATCTTTTCTAAGAATTTCAATTTCAAGTGAATCTCCGTCAATTTCAAAATATTTTGAAATCACATCGCATAGATCTTTTTTCATTGCATCCAACTGAGTTTCAGACAAGCCGATACGTTCTTTGGCAAGAACCAGTTGGAGACGATTTTTTGCGGTACCGGCACTGTGTTGTTTGGGGCGAAACAGTTTTCCCAGGCTACTGAGCATATTTCCTCTATGATGAATTGAGTGACGGATCAAATTATTTACCGAACAAGCGAGCCAAAATCCCTTTTCTCTGCTCCAGCGACGGGATGGGAACATGTTCTCCCAAAATACGGCGGGCAATTCTTTTGTAAGCCTGCCCGGCCGCGGAATTTTCGTTCAATACCGCAGGAATTCCCTGATTTCCAGCAACGATGATATCAGAATCTTCAAGAACGACACCCAGCAAATCAATGGCCAGAATATCCATGACATCATCCTGACTCATCATTTCTCCAGCCTCCACCATCGAGAGTGAAAGTCGTGTGACAACCAGCGCGGAAGGGATCTGATGGTGCTGGAGCAAGCCGATGACTCTGTCAGCATCTCTCACCGACGAAACTTCAGGCGTTGTGACCACAATCGCACGGTCAGCCCCGGCGATGGCATTTTTAAACCCCTGCTCAATGCCGGCAGGACAATCAATCAGAACATAATTGAATTCTTTTTTGAGTTCTGAACAGATTTCACGCATTTCATCTTCATTCACCGCGTTTTTGTCATGCACTTGTGAAGAGGGCAACAGAAACAGGTTTTTGTTACGTTTATCGCGGATCAGTGCCTGACGGATGCTGCAACGTTTTTTTGCGACATCGACAAGATTATAAACAATCCGGTTTTCTAGTCCCATGATGATGTCCAGATTTCGCAAACCGATGTCACCGTCAATGGCGACCACACTTTTGCCGAAACTGGACAGGGCGGTACTCAGGTTTGCGGTGGTGGTCGTTTTTCCTACACCGCCTTTTCCTGATGTGATAACAATAGATTCACCCATGATAATCCTCTAAATTGATGAAAGATAGTGATTTGATCAAATTAACGAAGTTTAGGATAGAGATCAAACAGGATCTCTCCGTTTTCTACAAACACAATTTCAGGTCCAATAAATTCCCTGAGCTGGTGATGTCCGGCAAGCAAATGGGCGATTCGGACCTGACCCGACATAAGCCGTAACCCCATGATGGTTGATTTTTCATTTCCTTCAGATCCTGCATGGACAAGTCCACGTATGGTTCCATAAACCCAGATATTCTGCGCTGAAATAATTTCGGCTCCCGGATTGATATCCCCCAGGAGAATCACATTACGCGAGGTCCTGATTTTTTGTCCGGAACGCAATGTTTGCCGGACAATAAGCGCATCCTCAAGCACAAGTCCCTGAGTGATTTCATCCGTGGATGGGGTTTGTTTTTCCAGCATAGTGCCTGAGATGACAGGGGTTTCCTTTTTTTCTGCTGAAGCTTGATCTTCAGACTGAAGAGGGGGCGCAACGCTGGTTTTCTGCGGTGGAATGGACAGATTGAGTTCCATTTTGCCCTCAGCACTCAGAAGATCACGCAGCATCACAAATTCTTCAGACGACAACCGTTTTGCGTCAGACTTCAGAATGATCCTGGAACCATGCAAAAAATGCTTGGCTGATTCCTGATTAATCAAATGGCGGACATCATTCACCAGTTGATCAAATGGCAGTGCTTCGTGAATAATCAATGCTAAATGATCCCCAATGCCCTTGATCTCAACAGCTTTTTTAATTTTTCGGGATGAACTCATGGATACACATCAGTCAGAATGCAAAAAATTATGATTTTGCATACCGAATTCAGTCTAAAGATACAACCATTAATTTCAGGGTAAGACCCCCCGTTCAAGGATCACAGGAGGGGTAATTTTCATTTGCTCCTGAATCTGTCAACGTGGTCGGGATCCTGTGATTTACTATTTTTGCCCTTCAGAACAGGCCCCGGCCTCCATGGGCCTGTGGCGATCTCAGGATTCTTGGATATTGCTGTTTGATGTCAGCTAAAAAAAAGTTTCTTTTTTTAGCTGGTCCTGTTAAGCGAATAAATATTTGCAGAATTATTCCGGAAGAATTCACACAGGAGTCGTGCATGAGGGAAAAACTGACATCATATGATATCAATAAACTGGTGACTTATAATGTGGACAAGTTGGTGTGTGTCCGATTGATTGTCGCCATGATTCAGGCTGATGGCGTTTTAATGCCTGATGAACTGTCCTACCTGCAGAAACTGGTGTATGAATTGGAACTCTCGACAGAAGATGAATACACCATTCAATATGATTTGACGCATCCCACCCCTTTTCAGGAGTTACTCAAACAGATTCCTGTGCCGGACTCGGAAGATGTCTGTAAATTATTGCTGGATCAAGTATGGCAGGTCGCCTGGTCCGACGGCGTTCTGGATCCAAAGGAAGAAGCGGTTTACCATCAACTGGAGCGACATTTTAAGCTCACTATCCCACGGACCACTTCTGCTACCAACGTTGTGGAATCCGGCATGTCGAAGGAAATTCTGAAACTGCTTGAAAAAGCTGAGGAATTGCTCAACGACCAGCAGATGGAATCCGATAAGCGGAAAATCAAATTGCGGCGAACCGTCCATGATCTTGCCCTGAGCATCAAGGGCGCTGTAGCAACAGTTTTCATGCTTGCAAATCCATCGATCGCCTATAAAATTGTGATTGAGCAAGTGCATGTCTTTGCGGATAGTTTGAAAAATGAAAAACTATCCGCCTATGGTGACGCTAATGTCTGGGCTCATGAGGAATTGCTGAAAGCCTGTCTGGAACTTGAAAAAATGATTTTCGCCAGTTCAGCCAAACGAACTCAACCAGAAAAAAATCTCAAACCGGAGATCCAGAAATCGTCGTCAACTCCTGAAAATACCCAGCCAACACTGGACGATTTTGAACTCATCCCCTGGTATCATGTTCTGCAATCGTCTGTTGCGGATCTCAGCCCGACAGGCGAAATGTTTGCGTTCACCCGGCAATGGCTCAGGCAGTTTTATTCTGGAAAAACGGCAGAACTTGCCATGGTGCAGGTTTCTACCGATGCCATGATACCTACGATGTCTCCCGGAGACGGAGTTGTGGTCTATCTACAGGCAAATTATCGGGGAGAAGGGATCTATCTGATTCGTTCCAATGCGAGCATCAAAATTCGGCGAATGCAGAAACTGGTCGATGGGACGTTCCGGATTTTCAGTGACAACAACCGTTATTCTGAAGAAAAAACCTCCGGTGAATTCAATGGTGGCGTTGTGATTCTGGGACAGATTTTATGGGTAGGAAAACTCCTTGCCAGCGTCTGATTTCCGGCAAGGAGTAAAAAAATCATTCGACTCGTTCCAGAACGGCTGATCCTCCCAACCCTCCGGCCGCGCAAATTCCAAGAACAGCAAACTGTTTGTTCCGTTCATGAAGTTCATGAGCCAGCGTGGTCACCATTCTGGCTCCGGTGGCGCCAAAGGGATGCCCGATCGCAATGGACCCGCCATGCACATTCAAGCGGTCTATATCGACTTCTCCCGTGGCTTTTGATTTGCCCAGTTTCACTTTGGCAAAACCATCACTTGCCATCATTTTCAGCACACTCAGCACCTGTGCGGCAAAGGCCTCATGAATATCTACCAGATCCATGTCTTTGAGTGTCAGACCGGCACGATCCAGTGATTTCGGGATGGAAATTGCCGGGCCAATCAGCAATTGGTCTGAAGGGTCCACACCGGAATAAGCCCAACTTCGAAAGCAGGCCAGCGGTTTGAAACCCATCGCACGGGCTTTCTCTTCACTCATCAACAGTACAGCCGCGGCTCCATCCGTCAGCGGACTGGAATTGCCCGCGGTCAAAGTCCCGTTTTTGGCGAATACAGGTTTGAGTTTGGAAAGTTTTTCCAGGCTGGTGTCACCACGAACAAGACCATCCGCATGAATCCAACTTCCATCTTCTGTCTGGACAGGAGTCACTTCACGATCAAACCGACCGGAGGCAATGGCCGCGGCCGCACGATGGTGGGATCTGAGTGCAAATTCATCCTGGGATTCTCTGCTGATCTGATTGCGTTGTGCCATTTCTTCCGCGGATTCTCCCATGACCTGACCCGTGGTGCGTTCCGCGATTTCTGGTTTGCTGGGCAAAATGTCACGAAAAGGAAGCAGTTGGGGCAATACGCTCAAAATATCCGAGGGTTTTCCTTTACCAAAGGCGAAAGGCGCCAAGGCATGAACCAGTTTTTGCGGCAACCGGATTTCAGCGTTACTGGTGGAATCGGAGCCTCCGGCAATCACAATATCAGCTTCTCCCCGTTCAATCGCGGCGGCGGCAAGGGTTAGCGCCTGTAAGCCGGAAGCGCAGGCTCGTGTAACCGTCATGCCTTCAGTGTATTCAGGAAACTTCAGATCCAAGGCGATTTCCCTCGCCAGATTAGGTGCGCCAAAAGGCAGAACCACGCCACCCCAGACAATGCTTTCCACTTCTTTTTTGGGCAGACCGGTTTGTTTCAGCAGTGCGCTTACGGCCAGATCACCCAGAGCAATCGTATCCATTTTCATGAAGGGGCCGAATGCTCTGACAAAGGGTGTTCGGACACCAGCCACAATCACAGCCCTGATTGGTTTTTTGGAACCAGAGTTTTGTGACACCTGAACCGTTGGTGCTTTTTTTTCTGTCGTTGTGCTGTGGCTGTTTGCTGTTTTCTTGACAGGTGGTTTGGTCGTGGGTGCTGTTTGTTTGGTATTATCAGTTGTCATGAAATTACTCCAATAATGTTTAGGTACGTGAACAGAATAGCATGCAAAAATTCTCCTGACAGATCTTCTGCCTGAAAATCGTAGAGACGTGCCAGAGCGTGCCTCTACAGTCCTGAAAAAGCAGTGTGGGGGAAGGATCTGCCGGAAACACCTCAAGCCCCCAAAATTGCACCACCACACACTCGGATCACTTCCCCGGTAACGCCCTGGGCTCCCGGTGTGGCCAGAAAAGCAATGGCCTGTCCTACGTCTTCCGGTTGGCCGCCTTGCCCCAGATTGTTCATACGGCGACCCACTTCACGGATCGCTACCGGAATAGCCTCTGTCAGGCGAGTCTCAATGAATCCCGGTGCGATCGCGTTGACGGTGATTCCTCGATCAGCCACCAGATTGGACAAATGCCGGACGAATCCGATAATTCCCGCTTTTGAGGCAGAATAGTTGGTTTGTCCCCGATTGCCGGCAATCCCTGCAATAGAAGACAGACAAATGATCCGTCCTTCATCTCTGAGAGTGCCTTTCAGCAATTGTTCCGTGATCCTCAGGACAGCGCCGAGATTGACATCGACAGCCTGATTCCAATATTCAGGAGTCATTCTGGCAATGGTTTTGTCACGGGTGATGCCCGCGTTATGAACAACAATATCCACACCACCATACGTTTTTTTCAGATAATCTGAAATTTGCTGAGGCGCATCCGCTTGAGTGACATCCACCAGCAGAACATCACCATTGATTTCACGGGCAAGCTGACTGGCTGGTCCATCATCTGCCGGTCGGTCAAGACACACGACTCTTGCACCTTCCCGTGCCAGAATTTTTGCGGTGGCGGCACCAATCCCTCGGGCCGCGCCTGTCACCAGTGCGACCTTTCCATCGAGTTGTGAAGTCCAGGCGGGTTTGTCTTTGGAGGCCTTAGCCGTATTGCTGAGTGTGACAGGTTGCCCTGAGATATACGCGGATCGGGGCGACATGAAAAAACGTAAGGCGCCAGGCAGTCGTGAAACACAATCTTCGGAAACATAAATCAGTTGAGCGATGGAACCATTATTGCCGATTTCCTTGGCAATACTGCGGGTGAATCCGCTCAAGGCCCCCTGCACGGAAGCCCGTGAGATGTCGGCTTTGATGCTGGACGGATTGCATCCTACGATCACGATTCTCCCTGATTTTTCCATTTTGGTCGCAAGCGGATGAAAAAAATCATACACCTGTTTGAATTCTTCAGGAGAAGAAATGCCGGTTGCGTCAAAAACAAGAACCTTGAATTTTTGATTTTCCGCGGGTTTTCCGGAAATATCGAGTTTCTGGATGGGTTGTCCGTAAGCTTCTGTAGGTTCGTTGAAGGCCGTCAGGCTTTTTGAGTCGCCCGCTACATGCAGGGACGCTCCGGCTTCTGCCAGCGTCGTGGCAATTTCCGAGGCGGCAAAACTTCCTGCGGCCACATAAATGCCAGCCTGCTGATTGGCCAGTATTCGAACTTTCCACGAGTCTTGATCGCGCTCAAGTGCCTGTGGCATGGGAATTGGCAGACCAAGAGATTTAATCCATTTCCGTGCTTGTGGATTTTTGCCTAGCTCAAGTAAGAAATCACTCATGAAACTCCTTTACAGTATTCAGGTTGAGAGAAAGTTATTGCATTTCAAAATGACCTGTCAGATAGGCCGGTCCTCCGGGAGCATCTCCCACAAACACTTCATTTTTTTCTGTCACAAACAATCCAACTTTTGCTGGAAGCACCAACGGTCTGGTGAATTTCACATCGAACACCTTGATTTTACGACCATCGGCTCCGCAAATGCGGTTCACGCCTTCCATCGCTCTGGCCATGGTTCCAAAGCCATGCAGAATGGTGCTTTTAAATCCGGAGGCCCTGGCATAGGAAGGGATCCAGTGGATGGGGTTAAAATCGCCTGTAAGCTTGGCAAAATCGAGCCCCGCGTGGGCACTCAGTTTCCAGAATCCAATTTCCCGAACGTTTTTGGGAACCCTTGCAGGCTCGGATTTCTTCCCGCCTTCTTCTTTTTTGTGGGGCAAGGGAACAATCGCATATAAATGAGCTGTCAGCGCGTTGGGTGTTGAAGCGGTTCCTGTAATAATTTTCTGGTGCAGAACAGCGCGTTTGCCATTGTCATTAACATCTTCAAGGCGTGCTGTGATCTGGAGGGGTTCATTGTTGGGCAGGGGGTGATTGACTTCAATCCTGCAACCGCCATTCATGACTTTCATTAACGGATAAGGGACACCGCACAGAGTTTGAGAGGCAAGTCCGAAGGCCCATTGAGGAAACAAATGGGGCGGAAGTTCTTTCTTGTACATTCCGGGATCCCCACCAACATGTCGAATGTAATCATTCACCAGATCCAGCGAGCGTGGCGGTAATGTTTTCTGGATTTCCGGCCCTGGTATAGTGATAGCAGAGCCCTGCCTGTGATCAAAACGCTGCATGAACGCGGTCAATACGGTTTTCCCCATGCCAGCGAGGACTGTCCCCTGTTTGAGTATATGCCTGCTTGAAACACCCATGAACACCTTTCGAATCAGTTTTTATGTGTTTTAATAAAATTTATTAATATCAAATATATATTAATAATAATTAAGCGGACACTTGTTCATTAGAGCAAATGTTCTACGCTGATCATCCTGAAAAATCAATGAGAAAATTTATTGAAAGTGGGGGGCTTTTCTTGTCGAAATATTGTGTTTTTATGACGGGACTATTCAAAATCGATAATTCCGGTGATTTTCCACATGTGCCCACCGAGTCCGACATATTCAGCTTCGGGAGTTGTTGTGATCAATCTGCTGTGATAAAAAGGATTCCACAATACGGGATTGTTATCCAAAAGCCAGAATTCAGCGCTCAATCCCCAGCCTTGCTGACCTTTCAGGGTTAATCCCGCTCGCTGAAAGCCAATCAGGGAATCAGCCACAAAGTGATCATAGCGTTCTTCCAGATCGTCCACCGGAATTTTTGTACCATCCTCCCGAAACGCTGTATGGAGTGTGCTTTCCACATGCATGGCCCCGACTCCCGCAAATAAACGAAGGGGAGGCGGTAACAATGAGTCCTCTGCGTAAAATGAAAATGCTATATAATAATAATGTGTCCTTAAGTGAATCATCGGGGTGGACTGGATGGGATCATTCTGGACATTTTTTGAGGTATTATCCGTAAGCCATGTGTTGGTATACCCACCTGTCCAACTCAACGCGGAGATGATTGAGGATTCCAGCGATATCAAATATTCTATAGAAAATGGTGGCAGAGAATGCGCAAGCTTCCCCCATCTGGACTCTTCAGCTTCAGTGTGCCGATCTTTTGAAAGCCCCCCGACGTTGGCCCAGGAGGCATTGAAGGAGCCGCCCCCATCCCGGAATTTTTCATTTCCTGTCATGACATAAAACGGATGTTCTGTGTATCCCTGATAGGTCATTTCCAGCAATCCAACCTGCCACCATGTTTTTGTTTCTCCTGAAGCTGTTGTCTCAGGTAATAATTCAGATGGTTCCTGGGCCAGAGCCACTGTGGTCCATGCAATCAGAATCCAGATACGCCATAACCAGTGTTTTATACGTTTCATTCCCGTTTTGTCCCATGAGGTGAGTGAATGGTAACAGTTTCTGTGCAAGACTATCGCTCTGCACTGAGTTTTCCTGTTTAGCGAAAAACAGGTTTGAAGGGCATCTTCATGCCACTGATATCCTTCCCTGATACCAATAACTCCTTTTCTGTAAAAAAATAAAATTTTTAAAAAGGGGGATTGACAAGAATTTTTTATTTGATATATTAGCACTCAAGTTAAGTGAGTGCTAATAATATTAAAAACATAAACATATGGAGGTTGATATGTGGAATAATTCACTCTCAAGAACAGTCAATGCAATGCTGTCGTTACAGGATGCGCTTGATCGGGCACATGCCAATGATTTTTTCGGAGGCCACACCACCAGTCGCGGAGTGAATCCGCCTGTAAATCTGTTTGAAAAAGATGGAGATGTGGTGCTGGTTACTGAACTTCCTGGTGTGCATAAGGAAAACATCAAGATGGAGGTGAAGGAAAATATGATCCGGCTATCCGGTGAACGGAAACTGGATTATAGCGAAAATTGCAGTTGTCATCGCATGGAGCGTGGCGCATGGAAATTTGATCGATCCATCAAATTACCCTTCCGGGTTGATAATGATAAAATCAGGGCTGAACTCAAAAACGGCTTGCTGGTGGTTTCTCTTCCCAGAGCCGAACAGGATAAACCACGGCAAATTGCCATCAATTGATAAATAATTATAATCACTGAACCAATTGATCAGGAGGTCATATGAGTATCGAAAATAAAGATCTGAATAAAACAGAGCAGAATGTCACCAAAAAGGAATCTGGTGAGGAAAAAACTGTCGCAGGTCGATTTTATAGTCCACCGACAGATATCGTTGAAACCGATAAGTCGCTGATTGTGAATATGGACATGCCGGGAGTCTTGAAGGAAAATCTTGCTATCCGTCTGGAAAACCAGGTGCTGGAAGTGGAGGGACACATTGATTTCAGCCCGTATCAGGGATTGAATCCGATTTATACGGAATACAATGTTGGTCATTACACCCGCAAATTCACTGTATCCAGTTCGATTAATACGGATAAAATTGAAGCATCTCTCAATGATGGCGTTCTGACATTGACTTTGCCCAAGGCGGAAAAAGCACAGCCAAGACAGATTCAGATCAGTTGACCATTGATAAGCCCTGTGCCTTGGAGCATGGGGCCTTCAGGAGAACAGGAGGATCTATATGAGAAAACAGCACGAGGAAAAGCAATTGACACATGAGGAAATTCAGCAGGCCATGCAAAATTTTCTCGCAAAAGGAAAATCCATTAAAATTCTGGCCCCACAGGAAATATACCAACATGATTATGTCGGTGGATACAACTGGGGACCTTATGAATCAATGGATTCTCTTGATTTTAATACGTTGTCATAACAAAGGTTTCGCCTAATATTTCGAAGTATTATTCTTTACTTTTTATGCATGGAGGTCATATGTCATGGAAAGATTTGATCACATGGAATCAAAAAAAAGATGGATATAATAATCCTGTCAAAGTTGACACTGCGATGGATCAACACCCGATGGTGATGTTTCATCGTGAAATGGACCGGCTATTTCAGGATTTTTTCAAGGATTTCTGGTCTCCCTCCACTTTCTGGGGCCGAGAGGGCGGCAGCATGTTTTCACCGAAACTGAATGTCAGTGAGGATGAAAAACAGATTGATGTGACTCTTGAAATTCCGGGGATGGACGAAAAGGACATTCGAATTTCCCTGAAGGATGACATTCTGTCCATCAAGGGAACGAAAAATCAGGAAAAAGAAGATAAGCAAAAAGAGTATCACCATATTGAGCGTTCCTATGGTTCGTTTCAACGATCCATTCAGTTGCCTTGTGAAGTACAGGCTGACAAAGTGCAGGCTTCCTTTAAAAAGGGCGTGTTGTCTGTGACGCTTCCCAAAGTTGAGAATGCACAATCCAGAGTACGAATCATCCCTGTTCAGGGCAACTGACACTACGGTGGAGGCAAAACCACGGCCTCCACCCTTCTCGCCCCCCTCTTCACCCACAAATTCAAAAAAATTCCTAAAAAATTTCATCAACCTTTCTGAATGGATTATTCTTTGCAAGAACAAAAATCAGAATTCTGCTGACTTCAGATTTAATAATTGTCTTCAAAGAAAAGGTCGGATGAAACGGTTACTCATTACATTGATGTTATTATCATGCTGCTGGCTGACAGCCATGGCGGAAGAAACAGAAAAATCCAGTATTTTCTGGGAGGATCGGGAGATTGGTCAACTGGAAAATATGACGCCGGAATTGCTGGCCGCTGTCAAGCGCATGCATAACCGGATTCCCTCGGTCGCAATTTCGACCACCACCATCGATGAAAATCTGAGTCCCAAATTAAGAAGGGTTCTGGTTTCCCGATTGTATGAAATATTGACCACGGATGTGGCCTTGAAAATCGGAAAATGCGATGAATGCGGGCAGATACGCAGTGAGCTTTCCGGAAGTTTTCTCAAAATCAGTCGCGGCATCGCGGAAGATGCCTACCGACGTTCCAAAGCACGTGAACTGAATGTCGCAGGATTTCTGGACATTTCTGTTTTCATGAGCGAACGGCAACTTTCTGTCACCTTCACCGCTTATGATGCCCAGGATGGAAAAATTGCGTTTTCGGAGATCATCACCGGTGATCCGGGTGGACGAACAGAATATACCAATATCTATCTGGGACGATTCAACATTCCAATTGCCATTGATGGCACATCCATTGATCATTCAGCCTATATTCTTGGAATGGAACTTTCCAAGCGCATATCGGAATCATGGTTGTTTGCAGGAAATGTGGCACTTCTGACAGACAATAACAGCAAGTTGACCACCAAATATCCTGACAGTATTTCAGGATTGATGATTGACGGCACTGCCATGTATGAGATGGTTCAGGCTCTTGGCGGTCGTGCGACAATCGCGGGTGTATTGGGCATGGGGCAATTATTGGCTCCCGCCTTGACGTCACCGTTTTATGCTAAAGTCGGAACAAAAATCGCGGTAGGTGAGAAACTCACCATTAATCTGCATTATATGTCATTCATCCCTGCCTTGACGACTCCTGAAACAACTGGTGCGACGTATATGGCTTTAGGATGGCAGTGGTAATCAAACACGGATGTTAATTCATAGATTCCAGGGAAGGTAGTATGCGTCAATTTCGTAAATATGCGGCATGGCTGTTATTGACAGGAGGTCTCGCAGGATGTTCCTCCTCCGCTGAAGAGGTGGAAAGTGCCCCCAAAGTATCCAGACAAACCATTTATAATCAGTTCATTGATGGTGGAAAAAGCTCAATCAGCGTTCTGGAGGAAACCATTGGTGGTAAAAAGCAGATCCGGATTGTGCTGAAAAAAGAGGGCGTTGATTCCAGCATCACACACCCTATCGACAATCCAAATTTCGTGATCGCAGTCCCACTGCATGATCCTACCAGTGCCAGAGTCGGTATTCAGACCATTGATTTTGAAAATGAAAAACGACGTTTGATTGAAGAATTACTGCTGAGGTATATTCCACGTGATCGTTTCAATGTTTCCATTAAACTGTTTTGGGATGAAAAACGACTGGAAGAACTCCAACTCAAGGGGGTGCCATTTCAAGAATCAATGGGAAGCACACAACCCGTCCCAACAGCATCAACCAAAGCGCCCGATAAATTGAATTATGAACTGGAACAGGCCGTGATTCGGCAGGAAACCAGGATTATGCTGGACAACACACTGCCAGCATATCAGGAAAAATTTGTCCGACTGCTACTGCCTTCCCAAACTTTTTTTGTCAAATCACGCGGAGACACGGCCACCGTGGAGCGTGTGATTTTCCCCAAGGCATCACCCGAAAGTATTGCGCCTGAGGAAGAACGACTGATCCGTGAAAAAGTACAGAAAATGATTCAGGAATATCTGAGTCAGGATGATTTTGTGGTCAATGTCCGGCTCAGTATGAAAGGTGGACAAAACATTCAGAGCATCACTGGACAGGGCGATCAGATTTCTGTGGCCTCCATGTCCACTGCAACGGATCAGGTGAGTGACCGCATGAATATCAATATCAATGTTCTGCTCAATGATCTGACCTCTCCGGATACCGATGAGTTTCTCCGCAACACGATTCCCTATGCCATTCACATGGACATGGCGGATGGCGACCAGTTGACCATCACCCGCAAACGGTTTCCGGAAAAAGATTATGGTCAGATTTCGCCACAACAGGTTGCGCAACTGGAAGAATACAAACGGGAAATTCTTACCGCTTTTGAATCAGGGAATTATGCAGGTGGCCTGGATCTGGTTAAAAAGGCCATGAAGATCAGTGTAAAACGGGACGACCGCCTGAGTTTGCTAAAAATGCAGGGGTCGCTGTATTTTCTGCTTCAGGACAAACAGCGTGCTCGCGAAACATGGGAGCATTTGATCAAACTTGATCCGGAAAACGAAGAAGCAAAACAAATGCTTATGAATTTGGTGAAATGACCATGAGACTGAAACGATTTGGACTGACATTGTTATGTTTGGGACTGACCGGAATGTTTTTCGGAACATTTTACGCGGCAGAACCGGAATCCTCTGCTGTAACCGCAGAAATGCCTAGCAGACCTTCCATTTTGCCTGATTCCGCTATGGATATTCCGGCGGAAATGCCAGTTGTGCCAGAAGCACCCGCGACGACTGCGGTGCCTGTTACATCAACCGCGCCCTCAAAGGCCGCGGACTCTACTGTTGTGCCCCCTGCGCCCGTAAAAGCAGGCAATGCTTCTGCTCCAACGATGCCAGTGCAGGAACAGCCAAGACGGCCCGAACCACGAAACACCAACGAAATTATTTCCGCGCCCTTTGAACAATTGAAAAAACTGTATGGCAAACCTGAGGGGACAACCCTGGAACAACCAGCAGAAGTGGACCAGAAACCAAAACAACCTGAAGTTGTTGAAACCAAAACGAAGTCACCGATTGAAGAAATGGATTTGCCTTCGCTTTCAGAGCAACAGGAAACGGAACGGAATCTTGAGTTCAAACTGGAAACAGCCCTGAAAGAATTATTGCTGGACAAATATGTTCAGGTCAAAGTGATTGTCCATTATCTCGTCAATACTGTTCCAATCACTGAAAGCAACAAGCAAATATCACAAATGCGGCTTCCGGGATTTAAAAATCAGGTGTGGGTGCCGATTGATCAGAAAAAAGTAACAGGCCTGGTGCATCGGTTGACACGTTACAACAGTATTTTTGTGGTGGTCAATCAGCCGGTATCACCGTTTGATCTGGAAGTCCTGCGACAAAAACTGAATGCAAAAATCGCTGAAATTGATCTGGAAACCAATGATTTTCTTAAAGTCGCTTATGTTCCACTGGCAGAAATGCCAGGAACTGAAAAGCCAATGGCATCCCAACCGGAAACTCAGTCAGAGGCCACTGATCAGGTTGAAAAAATGCCTGAACCTGAAATAACGCCAGAACCGCCCAAACTTGTTTCAGCCAATGAACAACGCGATGTCGAAGTAAAATCAGCCAAGCAATTGCTCGAAGCACGCACCGCGTTTTTCAGGAATGACCTGAAAGAAGCGTTGGATAAAATCAATAAAGCCATTGAAATGAATCCTGACTCCGCACAGGGCTATGCCATGCTGGGGTCGGTGTATTATCGCCTGAAATGGTATGGACAGGCAAAAAAACACTGGAAAAAATCTCTGGAACTGGAGCCTGACAATCCTTTGATTGCTCAGTATCTCGAACGATTGGAGAACGAATGATGGCACGCTATCTTAAAACAGGTTGGATCTGTCTGTTGCTGAGCCTATGCGTTTCAGGGCATGTATGGGCTGAAGAACGCATCACATCCCTGCCTGCGAAACAGTATGAAATTGAATCGGCCATTCACAACAGCCTGCGGCATTATATGGAACCACAGGACTATGTGATCAAAGTCTGGCTGAAGGGAAAGAAAAAAACCATTGAGACCTTCCCTTTCAAAAATTTCAGTTCATCAACGGATGAAGTCCTGCCCGGATTCGGTACACCGCCCTCGCCTGTAACCAACGAAGACCCTGTCGCCGTTGAAGGCGAAACTTACTGGGTTGTGGAACAGATGCGTGTGGATTTGATTCTTTACAAAGAAATATCTCCATCGCTGGCCACCTATATCACAGAGATCATTCCCGTCTTAAGCGGAATGAATTCTCAACGTGGCGATGTATTCAATTTTATGCCGATCAAACCCAAACCACTTGAAAGCGACAGTCCCAGACCGTTGAATCCTGATGGCAGTGCCATGGATGGTGCGTCGTCATCTTCAGATCAGGCTGTCGCCACACCTGAACCGGAACCAACCCTTGAACAAATGCTGATTCCGCAAACACCAATGGAATGGCTACAGGCAGGGGTGAGTTTGCTGTTATTGCTCCTGATCCTCTTTATTTTCTGGAGAATCATTAAATTACAGAAACAGCAGAAAGCCGCGCAGGCCGCCCAGGAAAAATCCGCTGTGGACATCCGGGATCTGGTGCCTTCTCCGCAAAACGCCATCGCGACGATTCAACAGGCTCGTCAAGATCTGGTGCGCCGGCAGGATGAGCATGTTCAGGAAATATTGCTGGTTGAAGAAAACAACCGGCTTTTGCAGGAAATCATCAAACAACTGGTAGGACGTGAAGACTGGAAACAGCATCTGATTGAGGAAATGACACGGGATAAACAGTCCACCGAAGCCTTCACACGGTTGCTGGCCATGATGGGACCCCAGACGGCCCGCCGGCTGTTTTCCGAACAGTTGGGACATGAGGCCTATCTGGATCTGGAACAACTGGCCCGGGATCTTTCGTTCACACCACAAGAGGCCAATTCGATTCTGAAGGATATCTGGACATTTTTATTCACTAAAAAGCTGACCTTGCCTGAAAAAGTAGCGACGGATCCTTTTGGTTATCTGTTGAAATTGTCTACCGGGCAAATCGCGTTTTTGCTCAAGGATGAACCGGTCAAAATCAAGGCACTGGTTGTCAGTCGCCTGAACAGTGAACAGGCAACAGAAGTGATCGGACATTTCCCGAAAGATGAACGGACTCAGGTCATGCTGCATCTGGGCAAGATGGAGGAACTTCCTCTCGAACTGGTGTCGCAGGTCGCTTATAATCTGGCTGACAAGGTACGAAGCCTGCCTGACAGCAATACTGTCGCGGTCAATGGAGTGAATCTCGTGATTGATGTCCTGGGTGAGGTCGAACATGGAGTTCGGCAGGACATCATCAACGGCTTGCGGATTTCTGATCAGCGTTTGAGTGATATGGTGGAAAGCCGGTGTTTCATTTTTGAATCCATTCCGTTTGTACCCAAAGAAGTTTTGATGGAAGTGGTCCGTCGTTTACCGCTGGATGATGTCATTATTGCGATCTCCGGTGCGACAAAAGAAATCAAGGAAGCCGTCATCCTGTGTTTTCCTGAGCAAAACCGTCAGGCGATTGTATCTGCCTTGAAAGCAAAAACACCATCCCCGGATGACATTCGGGAAAAACGCAGGGTGTTTGCCCAATCCATGCGTGGCATGGCAGAAAACAACAGGGTCGATTTGAAAGAAATCAACACCGCGTGGGCCCAACAGCACGATGCTGTTCCAGCCCTGAATTTTGAACAGCAGGAGTCATAGAATTTTTTATAGGTCTGAGTTATGAAAGACACCATTGGCACACTTCTGGGCTTTTTAATTGGTATTTCCCTCGTCTTGTTTGGAATCACCTGGCCTGATCATTTGTCCAACTATTACATGTATCAGTTGCGCGAATATGAAATGGCCACAAAGCAGATGAAAAAAGACGGGGTGCCTCGCAACCAGATTCAGGAACTTGAACAGAAATTCTCAGAGTTTCAGGATTCATGGATCGGAACCATGTCCCGCTTTATTGATCTCAAATCGTTTTTGATTGTGATGGGCGGCGCCTATTCCGCGATGATGGTCGCGTTTCCGTTTGACAAGGCGATGGGGGCTTTTGTGTTCATTGTCAGGGTGTTTGCGTCATCCGTGAAGAAGGAAGAATTTCTGGATGTGTATCACACCGTTCTCAAACTGGCTGAAAAACGAGTGAACAATGCCATCCTCACCGATGAGGATATCAATGCTATTCATTCAGTGGATCTAAAACGTTGGGTTCAGGATTTCATTGTGGTCGATATCGTTGAAGAAAACATGATTGAGGAAATTGTTCGATCGGAAATTGAAATGTACAATTATCGTTCTTTTGAAGAAATTGATGTCCTCAATTTTCTTGGTGCCGCGTCTCCCGCTTTTGGAATGCTCGGTACCGTGGTTGGTCTGATTCTGATGCTGGGAAATACGGGTGGTGATGTAGCCGGTGTGATGGGGGGAATGTCCATTGCGTTGATCACGACATTGTATGGAGTGTTTCTGGCCCAGATCATGTTTTTGCCGATAGCATCCAAACGCTATCAAATGAAAGAGTCGCACATCATGTTGCTGGAAATGATCAGAGAAGGTCTGCTCTATCTCAAACGGCGTGAAATTCCTGATACGATCTCCCAGGATTTAATCATTTATCTGCCTCTCAAAATGCGTCAGAAAATCACTGAAGAAAAAATGGCGGCGATGCGTGAGGGTAATTTGGGATTGTGATCTATGGCCAATCGAAAAGACGCATCAACCGAAACCCCTGCATGGGTGGTTTCTTTTGCCGATCTGATGAGCTTGCTGTTCAGCTTTTTTGTGCTGCTCACCACACTTTCCACTCAGCCGAAAAATTGCGAGGGCATCCGTGAATATATGGAAAACAACAAGGCGTTTTTTAAAAACTATGAACTTCGATCCACTAAACTGAGTTGCATTGTTTCCTTACCTCAAGATTATCTGTTCAAATCAGGACAAGGCAAAATCCAGCCTTCGGCCTTCAAAGCGCTCACTCCATTTTTTGAGAAAATCCGCGATCTGCCGGAACATCGTGAAGATCTGTTGATTGTGGAAGGTCACACCGACAATGTGCCCATCCATACCCGTGAATTTCCCAGCAATTGGGAACTCAGCTCGGCCAGAGCCACCAATATTTCCGTATTCATGATGGAAAAACTCAAATTTGCCCGCGAACGACTGTCCGTTTCGGCCTATGCGGATTCGCGTCCCAAAACCCCCTATGTAGACACTTACGGCAAACCATTAACCGGCAAGGACCTCCAGAATGCTCGACAAACCAACCGTCGAGTTGAAATCATTCTGACAACACCCCCCAAATCCCTTGAGGAAACCACCATGCTGTTTGATGGTCGGGAATAAGGCCCTCATCTGACCTCATCAATACTGTGTGAATTATTTTTTCACGATAATGAGGCCATATTATGCAATATTAACTCATGTGATGCAATAAACTTTTTTAAATAAAAAATATGAGTTTTCTCATCACAACGCCGCTAACGCAGAGGGCCAATGGCTGACAGTTCGCACTCTGAATCATTTCGGATTGAGGAAACAAAAAACTTTGATTTCAGCCGGATATATTGTCAGTTACCACAAAGTGCTGTCCATTGAAAACAAGCCTGGCAGGCGTAAAGAGCATTCAAAAAAAACTCCTTGACGAAGGGCTAGTGAATACGCTACATGCATATCTAATATCTAACAAAGGCCAGGGGAGGATCTTTGTTTACAACGATTTCCCAAATCGGGGGGGATTAACCAGCCCCCTGTAAACATTGGCAATTGTGAGATATTGTTTATTTTTTTAACTAATCTCTTTGGAGGAAGTATGAAAATGTTCAAACAATGGAAAAAAAGATGGGCTGGATTCAGTCTTGTAGAAATTGTAATCGCCATCGCGGTCATCGGGATCATGTCTGCGGCGTCAGTGCCCCTGATCAAAAGCACACTCGATAAATCAAAAAATTCCCGCGCAAAAAGCGAACTGGAAGAAATACGAAATGCGTCTGTGTCATTTTATGGCGATACCTTTCAGGTTCCCGGTAATATTGGATGTACCAAGACAGCCACAACCCATCTGCTGACAGATACAGCAGCGGCAAAAATTGACATGTCCAAAGCAGGGACTGTGACATCTGATGATCTGGATGCGCATTTCAATACGAACTGTACAGGTGCCAATGCCGGTAAATATACAGACAATAGCTTGGGTGGCGCCTGGAGAGGCCCATACATGGAAGCTGATCGCTATGATCCATGGCAAAAATCTTATGTATTGGTCACAAATACATTTGGAACTACTGATACCGCATCCGGTTATGCTCTTTCCGGTGGAACCGATGAGCAGGTCAACACTGCCAAGGCTACAGCCGCAAGTACCAGTGATGTATATATCAAAGTCAGTCTGAAATAATTTTTCCTCATAAGGCGGGTCACTCCCGCCTTTCTTTTAGCTGACGATTCAGCTCTTCAAAGTGATTTCCCATCCAACTCAACAGTTTCTTCTCATGCGGTGGAAAGCGTGTGTCAGACATGATGAATGTCTGGAAAATTTGAAGATACATGGCTTTTTCTCCGGCTTTCAGCATTTCGACCTCCATTGCGCTCAGAAATACAGGATTGTATTTGGGCGGTGATGAATTTTGCAGGATGTTCCTGATTAAATCTTTCAGGTGATCCAACTGGTCCGTATACAGAAAATCCAGAAACAGAAATTCATCCTGAAACTTTTTTGGGGGAATATCCTTTCGGACTAGCTCACGATACAATGTGACAGCTTCCAGTTTATCCCACATTTGTGCCATATTTCTGGGGTGCGTGATTTTTTTGAATTGATGATCAATCTCATTCCAGTTGGAATTTTTGCGGGCAATTCGCAGGGAATCTGTCAGCCATTCCAATTTTTCTGAAGGAATTGGCGGAGCATTTTTAAAATAATCTGTTTGAGCTCTGGAAAAATTTTCTGGTTCCAGAATTTCCTGATAAAATGAAATAGCATTTATAAATGACCAGAACAAATCCACTTCCTGACTCAGAAACAACGCTTTTTCCGCACTGTTATCAACCAGAGGGAAAAAATATGAATTGGGATTCACATCTTCCAGAATAGGGCGTAGACTCTGGGTTGAAACAATAAAATTCTGAGGGCCGAACAAACGGGTATCCCCCTTGAATTTCAAAAATTCCTGAGCAATCTCTGGTTCTCGTTCAAAACGATCAATGGCATCCAGATTGAAATCAGTGTTGCCTGCAACAATCACATAATTTGCTTCACCAGCCAGATATATTTTTGCGTAGGGAAAACGATTATCCAGAGCCTTGATAATGGTCAGCATGAGTTCTGTGTTGAAGGAATAACCATGGACCCATTGGACCAGTAAGCCTTCTGGTTTTAGAAATCGTTGGATGTGCTCGTAGAATTCTTCGGTGAACAGGCTCGAAACACCACTGACCCAAGGATTTGATGGTTCTGAAATGATAAGGTCATATTGTCTGTTGGCCTGATAGAAATAGGTTTTGGCATCATCAAAAATAGGACGGATTTTGGGACTGTCATACACATTTCGATTATAAGGATAGAAATTTTTTGCCAATTCATACATCTGTTCTTCAATTTCGATCAAATCCAGATGTTTTAACAAGGGGTCGGATAGCAGATAGTGTGCAGACATACCACTGCCCAACCCGATCATTGCGGCGTCATAAGGCTGATTCATCGCAGCCATCGGAACAAACGCGGCAGCGGCCTGAGTATATTCATCTTCAGATATGGTGCCTTTCAATCCGATACTCGCATCAACCTTGCCATTTGTTGCGATCATTGACCTGAATGGATTGAACGTGAATGAGATGGTTGCTGTTTTTCCATCCTTGACGAGTATTTGATGAAAATCTCCGGCATTCAGCTTGCCACGAAAAACACCTATTGTGGTAAGATTCGGGTCAAGTTTGATATGCAATACAGGAATAAAGACCAGCACAGAAACGCAGAGTGTCGCAATGAACTTCCATCGGGAAAGCTTATAGGCACCCAGCAGCACAAGTCCCAGACCGATATCAATCAAAGCTCCTGAGGCAATGGTGTATTTGATCTGAAAATTCGGCAATAGCAATAACCCTCCCAGAGAGGCGCCAAGTATGGCTCCTATCGTATTCCAGCCATATACAAATCCAGTGTATTTTTCATTGCGTGTAAAATTGATCAGATAATAAGTGATCAATGGCAGTGTCATTCCCGCAAAGAAACTGGTGGGTGCCATCATCAATAGGCAGATCAGATATTTGAATATGGAATAGACTGGATAGGCGAGTTCTGTTTTTCTGAATACAGAATGTGAGTCGCTGATCGCGTAAAAAAACGGCTCGTAAAAATAGATGCTGCTCAACGCAAACGCCCCCATGAGAATCTGGATGAAAGCCAACGTATGCGCGATGTTTCGTGAAGAGTCAATCAGCTTGCGGGCATAACCGCCTCCCAGGGCCAACCCCAGGATGAACGCGGAAATCATGATATCAAACGAATGGGTTGAAGATCCCAGCAACAACCCCAGAAGCCTGATCCAGCCAACTTCGTAAATGAAGGATGAAAACCCTGTCAGACCGCTGATCAACAACCATAGTCCAATGGTGCGCTGATCCGGAAGTTCATGTGAAATTTCCTTGTGAGATTCCGCACCGGAAAAAGATTCTGTTATTTTGGGGCCAATGATTTTATCAGCTTTTTTGGCGATGAAATAAAACATCAATGCAATCAGTACATTGGAAGAACCAGCAATGGCGAGAGTTCCTATGGTTCCCATTTCCGGAATGAGCAGATAGGAAGTCGCCAGAATTCCAATGGCGGCACCCAGAGAATTGGTGAAATATAACACAGGCAGTGAAGAACGTCCTTCATCTCTGCTGACACGAATGACACCCACTGTGATGAATGGAAAAGTCATTCCAAGCAGGATCGCGGTCGGGAGCGTCATCAGCATGGAGATCAGCACCTTGGTCAGATTGGCAAACCAGAAAGACGAAAAATATACATTGGCGGCTTCATAAAACCATTGGGTACAGACTAGATAAATTCCGTGGAAGACAAAACCTGAAACGCCCACCAGCAACTCAATGGCAGCATAGACATAAAATGGATTCCGGATATTCCGACAGAGTCGTCCTGCCAGAAACGACCCGATGCCGAGTCCACCCATAAAAATGGAAAGTGTCAGGATCTGACCATAAAACGAATGTCCGAGAAATAATTTAAGATACCGGGACCACAGTGATTCATAAATAAGACCAACAAATCCTGAAACAACGAACAGACCATAAATCAGGCGAACCATAGACAATTCTCAAGAGAAGAGGATATTAAAAATAAAAATGCATAGCAGATGTTATTCATGACGGTCAAGTGCGATTCTTTTCAAACAGAATATTGCTATCCGTCGCAGAATGTATTAGTTGTTCCCTGCTGGTAATCTGGACTTTCCCTATGGGATTCTGAGCTATTTTCCCGGAGGGGTAAATGAATCATCCTTAGCGTGAAAAATTAAAATCCATTCGTGTAACGTGTTCATGTTTTATTAATCTTTATTCAATGTCACTGATGCCTGTTCACTCCGTACAACAACAGGGAATCCTCGCCAGGGTGATTGCCATTTTATGGATATTTTTTCTCACCTGGACCGTCTATTTTTCTACGCTGTTTATCCCGTTTTTTTTCGATGATCATCATATTATTGACAATGCGAGCCTTCATTCCCTGGCGATTCAGTGGCAGGAACTCCTGCATAACTGGTATAAATTCCAGAATAGCCGAATATTTCCAGACCTGACCTTTGCACTGAACTACTATGTTCATGGATTGGATGTTCCGGGATACCATGCAGTCAATATTCTGATTCACGCTATCAATGCCTTGATTCTGATGAGGATGTTCTCATTCCTTGTCAGTATCCATACTTCCGCTGAAGAGCAGGTATCCTCACGTTCATCCATCACATTCATTCAATATACTGTAATCTCTTTTTTCATCATTCATCCATTACTGACAGGATGTGTCAACTACACTGTTCAGCGTGCTGAACTCATGGCCATGACGTTTTATGCGCTGGGATTTTTATGCTATCTGCACTTGCGGCATCAAACGGGAACAAGGCGTCCTGTCTGGGCATTCTTGATATTGATCTGTTGGTATTTGGCTCTGAAAAGCAAGATTACGACGGTGACATTCCCAGGCATGCTGTTGGGATACGAAGTCATATTGGGCGCCAGCACGCCAGAATTTATGAAGAAATTGATGCATGCGGGTATTGCGGTATCCGGGTTGGCCTTATGTTTCATTCTGCTCCAATATGAATTTCACCTGTTCATTCCTCAGGCAACCTCTGTAGGCTTCAATGCCGGTGAACTCTGGGGGCCATGGGAGCAATTTCAGGCGCAATCCCGTGCGCTGTTTTATTACTGGCGCAATCTGTTTTTGCCATATCCAGGCTGGTTGAGTGTTGATCATGATTTCAGAATTTCGAGTCAGTTTATCGATCCTGTAGCTTTGTTGGCCTTACTGGGACATCTTTTGATTGCGGCTGGAGCGCTTTTGCTGGCTCGGCAAAAAAGAATTTATGCCGCATTAGGAATTTTTTGGTTCTATGTTGTGCAATCACCCTATATGATCACACCCATTGCCGATATTCTGGTGGATTACAGAGTTTACAGTGTCAGTCCGGGATTTTTTCTGATCATGCTGGAAATGCTGAAATTTCTGAACCATCGCGTTTCCCCCCATGGGTTTCGGAGTTTGTTGCTTGGCCTTGGATGTCTGACATTGCTAACAGCATGGAATAGAAATCTTGATTATGACAGCAATATTACTTTGTGGGAAGATGCCTTGAATAAGGCTCCTGAAAATGCGAGAGCCTATAACAATCTCGGTGATGTATATTTCAATGAGTCTCAATGGGGAAAAGCTGAAAATGCCTTCCAAAACGCCATCAGAATTAAACCAGATTATTTTGATGCCCGTAGAAATCTGGCAAAAGTCCATGTCTTTACTGAACGGTACTCACAAGGGTTGGAAATATACCATTCGATCCTGAAAGAAACCCCACAGGATCCGTTATCATATTTTGGAATTGGTTATATTCACAAAAAAAGGAATGAGAATACGGAGGCAGAATCTGCGATGCGGAAGGCCATAGAAATCATGGAGGCTCCTGACTATGAGGGGCCCTTATATTACAAATCAGACTTTGCTGCTAGTGTTTACAACAGTTTAGGTGATTTACTCATGGGCGAAGGACGGATTGATGAAGCGCTCATTTATCTGAAAAAATCACTGCATATCGATCCTGATAACGCATTCACTCTCTATAATCTTGGAACCGCCTATATGAAAATTGAAGTATGGGATCAGGCAATGTCCCATCTGATCAGATCAATTGAACGCAACCCAAACCATGCGGATGCCTGGAATAACCTGGGTATCGTTTTTATCCAGGTTGGCCAGAGGGAAAACGCAAAAAAAGCTTTCAGGAAAGGCTTGAGCATTGCTCCTCGAAATTCCCAACTGTTACAGAATTATAGCCGATCAATGAATTCCCCGCAATCTGGGCCACACCATAACGATCAAGCTGGATTCTTTGGAAAATAAATAATTGTCGGGTGGAAACCTTTACGCTTGCGGTCGCCGGGGAAAAACTGATAAATCCACACGTGCCGATGTTATATTTTACAGTCACATAACGACGCAAAGCATGCCAGCAAATAAGCGGAAAGTTACAGTCCTGCGCTCTTGGTGAAGAGTGATCACACAAAACCCGTATCATCAGGAAAATGGTCATGATTAAATTAAGAGATTCCATTTTTGTAATTCGCCCGGCTACACCGCAGGATGTCCCGGTGATTTTACAACTGATCAGGGACTTGGCTGACTATGAAAAATTAAGTCAGGAAGTTTGCGCCACGGAATCCCTGTTGCACCAGGCCCTGTTTGAACAATATTCCGCAGAAGTTTTACTGGGATTTATGGATCATCAGCCTGTCGGAATGGCTGTTTTTTTTCATAGCTGTTCCACATTTCTGGGGCGTCACGGTATTTATCTGGAAGATCTTTATGTGCGACCGGAATTCAGAGGTAAAGGGTTGGGAACTTCTTTGCTGAAAGAAATTGCCCGCTTGGCTGTTGAACGGAAATGCGGCCGAATTGAATGGGCTGTGCTCAATTGGAACACTTCCGCGATTGAGTTTTATGAAAATCTTGGCGCTTCTCCACTGAGTGGCTGGACCACGTATCGTCTTACTGGAAATGCCCTGGAAAAATTCGCGCTGAGTGATTAACCATCATAGGAATAATATGGGATCGAAAAAAACAATTGACAAACTTGCTAAAATTTTCGGAGATGCCGCCGTCGAAGTGCTCTCCAACTCCAGTGGCGCGGATATTTATTTTGCACCCACTGTTCAGAAAGTGGATCTCATTTATCTCAAACCGGATATTGGCACGTTTGTACAGTTTCGTGGCGATTATTCAGGCCTGGTGATTGTGAATTTCACCAAGGAAGCCGCTATGGAGTATTACCGCATGTCCATGCTGAACATGGGCTTTCCAGCAGAGGAACTGGCCATTGACCATACTGCTGATGATGTGGTGGAC
This sequence comes from SAR324 cluster bacterium, assembly GCA_015232315.1. Taxonomy (NCBI): domain Bacteria; class Deltaproteobacteria; species SAR324 cluster bacterium. The sequence continues at coordinate 29,445 of JADFZZ010000032.1, forward strand.
AGTATCGGTGAAAGTGTGAATCAATTGATCGGAAAAGCCCGGCAAATGATTCAGGAAGAATATGGCCTGTCCTCCTACAACAACCAGCCCAAAGCGGTTTGTCTGATGGAATCCATCCTGCTTTCAATCAACACCATGATTCATCACAAACCCTCAGATTGCCGCAGATTGTCCTTTCGTATTTCAGGTCGGCATACGTTTCATATTGAAATGTTCATTGAACAGACAGAGTTCATTATACTTGACCCTGAACGTCTGAAAGCCGGCCAACAAAAAAGCAGTAACCGTGACCTTGATATTGATGCCATGATGGATGCTGAAAAAGCTGATAAAAAAGAAAAAGAAACGGTCGCGGCAACCAACAACCTTGATATTGAAGCATTATTGAATGCCAATCGTTAGTCCTGAGCTGCTTAATGACTATTGAAAAATCCGCTTACAAAATATTGCTGATCAGCCAGAATAATGAAGATCGTACCCGCCTGCAAAATCATCTGGATGCCATCAAGGTTGCCACAATCCATCTGGATCAGGAAACGCTCTTTGAACAGGCCCGGGAATTGATTCTGGAGGCCAAATATGATGCCTATCTGATTGACTATGACATTCTTCCTGAATCAGCCTTGGCACTGGTGCAGAGCGTTTATGAAGACTGCGCAAAACCACTGATCATCATCGACGAACAGGAACAGTATGAGCGGGACATTGCGGCAATGGAAGCCGGAGCAAGTTATTACCTGCCCAAAAAACATATTGTTCCCTCCATTCTTGAACGGTTACTCCGCTACAACATCTACTATAGCTCCACCCGTGATGAGTTGCAGAATTTTCTGGAAATCCAGAATACAATCTCTGGAAATCTACTGGAAACCGCCAGTCAACTCAAAGTCGCAAAAGATGAACTGCAACAGAAAAATACTGAAATGCTGGCCAGTCATCGCAAACTGGAAGACCTGAATCAGACCAACCAGCAGTTTTTAAATATCGCGCTCAAACTTTATAAAAACCATTTCATTCCGTTGCGCGAAAATATTGAAAACATGCTGAACTCCGTAGTCCTTGACACGAAGGAAGGCATTCGTCAGGCGGCCCGGGAAATCCACCAGATGGATGAACTCCTGCGTCCTGTAACTCTTTTGGGTACGGAACAGGCGGCCATTCACAAAAAACGGGTGCTGTTGGCTGAACTGGACCGTAAACAACAGATTGTCGCAAAAATGGCGCTGGGAGGAACAGGCATTGACTTTGATATTGTAGCTGATTTCACTGAGGGTGAGGAACGCCTCAAAACTTCACGTTATGATATACTTTGTGTCGATCTGGGATTTATTGAACTGGCACGCATGGCCCATGAACAATATCCGGAAACACAGATTGTGTTCATGACCTCGGCCAATGCTCCGGCTTATCTGCCGATCATCATCAAGTTGCCGTTTCTTTCCAATATTGTTTCAAGAGATAAGGAGGACCGCACCTTTACCCTGAAAAATATTCTGGTTACCATCAGCAAACTGCTCACCGATGATTTATTCGGACTGGAAAAGTATATGAGTTGGGGGGTTGAAGTGCATCAAATGGTCATTCGATCCAGTCGGGAACGCGCGGAAATGGTGGAAAACATGGAACGGATTCTGGATCAGTTCGGTGTTCATCGTTCCGTGATCCGCAAAGCAGGAATGGTGGCGGAAGAATTGTTGATGAACGCAATTTATGACGCGCCTCACAGTGCCGATGGGAAACCTCTGTATAACCATCTTTCACGGATAAACCCGGTGGAATTGCCACTCAATGAGCAGGGAATTTTCCGGTTTGCCTGCGACGGGATGTTGCTGGCGCTTTCTGTTCAGGATCCCTTTGGTGCTCTGGGGCGCCACACAATTCTGAATTATTTGCAAAAATCCTATCTGAATCGGAATCTGGCGGAGGATAGTCAGGAAAAAATGAATAAGGGCGGAGCCGGATTGGGACTGTTCCAGATCATGTCCGCCTCCGACCTGTTTGTGATCAATGTCAAACCGGGCGTCAGGACAGAGGTGATTGTAGTGTTCAATATTGATCCTGATAAACCTAAAAACACACCATCCACATCATTTCAATATTTTTGTCATTAATTTTTTTAAGGGGGGAGAAACTATAAATGAGTATTACAATTTTTAACACACCAATTCTGAGTCCATTATTGCGTTATATCTCTCTCATCAGCATGAAATTGCTTGGCTGGAAGCATGAAGGTGAATTTCCGCCGGTTTCCAAGGCTGTGATGATTGCCGCACCGCATACAACCAATTGGGACCTGATTATCATGTTGGCGCTGTGTTTCATCTTTCGGGTCAAGATTGTCTGGCTGGGAAAAGACAAAATATTTCGCTTTCCTTTTGGCTGGTTCATGCGCTGGATGGGCGGCGTTTCAATCGACCGGAGCAAATCCAACAACGTGGTTTCTCAATCGATCGAACAATTCAACCGTAGTGAATCACTGGTAATGACGGTTCCGCCTGAAGGCACCCGCAAGAAAGTAAAAGTCTGGAAAACCGGTTTTTATTATATCGCTCTTGGCGCCAAGGTACCGATTGTGCTGGGGTTTATCGACTTTGAACGCAAAACGGGAGGAATTCTCGGCACCTTCACGCCTACAGGAGATATTGAAAAAGACATGGTTGCCATTCAGGGGTATTATGTGAATATAAAGGGGAAGTTTGCTGATAAAACCAGTTTACCCGAATTTGAAAATAATCCGCCTCAGTAAGTTTTATGAAAGAACCACGTATGCAAGTTGAACATCAAGCAATGGAACAAATTGGGATCCTTCATGTTTCCGGTCACATTTCCCTGAGAGACATTGAATATTTCCGGGATTTTGCGCACAAAATCATTGATGATCCCCTTGTGACTCATTTTATCATGAATCTGGAAAAAGTGAGTTTTATAGATTCTTCAGGGATTGGAATTTTCATCCACTGTTGGCGGGCAATGTCGCAGAAACAGGGCTATTTTGTTCTGTGTGGTCTGAATGAAAAAAACAGACAACTGATTCAGATGACCACCCTGCCCCAGTTTATTTCAATTCATAACAACCTGGAAGAGGCAATGACCCGCCTTCAGGAAAAGGCCAAACCGCATTCATGAATCCCGATGTCGAATCACATCCAGCATCTGGTCCACTTCTGAAAACTTTTCTCTGGGTTTTCCATGTTGTTCACCCAGAGATTTTTCAGCATCATCCAGAACTTTCCAGTCTGTAAACGTGGCGAACTCAATCTTTTTTTGGTTGAGTAGCGATTCCGCAAACCCTCTGTTGGTTTCTTCAGGATGATGCACGGGGTTTTTGAGATCTTCCAATAAATGATGCACTGTTTCCTGAGCATCATGCTTGTTGGTGCCCACCACGCCCGATGGCCCACGTTTAGCCCATCCTGCCACATACTCTCCCGGGAGAATTTCCAGTGTTTCCGGATCAATCACTCGACCTGACCGATTGGGAATCACGCTTTTTACCGGATCAAAGGCAACCCCCGGAATAGCAATCCCCCGATACCCCACAGCACGAAAGATACAATCCACTTCCAATTCCTGATAATTTTCAGTGAGCTGAATTTTTACCTGTTCCTGTTGCAGCAGTAGTTCATTACGAGCCAGTTTCAACCGTTCCACACGTTGATTACCCTGCACTTCGAGAGGCGAACGTTTGAACATGAAATGGATGCGCCGTGGTTTCGTACCGGGAGGGGTTTCGGCAATCATTTTGAGAATATCCATGTGCAGTTGAACATTCCGGTGGGCTTGTGACAATTCCTCGAGACTGATGTCTTCCAGAACCATTTCCTCCGGATCAATTCGCACATCACAGGCTTCCAGTTCGCGCAATTCCCGCAGTTCCGCAGGGGTGAACGCGGCCTGCACAGGTCCTCTTCGACCGATAATGTAAATATCTTCTATCTTGCTGGTCTTCAGGGCGGCCTGGGCATAATCCGCAATGTCTGTTTTCGCGAGTTCTGCCGGTGAATGTCCCAGAATCCGTGCTACATCAAGAGCAACATTGCCCAACCCGATGATCGCGACCCGTTTGACCGAGAGATCAAATTTACACTCACGGTAGTCAGGATGAGCGTTGTACCACCCCACAAAATCCCTGGCCGAATAACTGCCTGCCAGATCTTCACCCGGAATGTCCAGTTTGCGGTCGCCCTGTGCTCCGACAGCATATAAAACCGCATGGTAGCCCGGCAGTAGTTCCTCTTTTTGTAAATCCACTCCAAGTGTCACATTTCCAAAAAAACGAAATCCCGATTTGCCGGCAATACGTTCATAAATTTTGGTCACTGCCTTGATATTCTGATGATCAGGGGCAACACCTCCACGAACCAGACCATAAGGAGTCAGCAGTTTTTCGAACATGTCTATTTCAATCGGCATATCCGTCTGTTTGAGCAATTCATCAGCCGCATAAAACGCGGCCGGCCCTGAGCCGATGATGGCAATTCGAAAGGTTGTCTTTGTTTCAGTCATTTCACTTCTCCTGTTAAAAAGGCCTGCTGTAAATAATTTGGAGATGAAATCCTGTGGCCCGCCACGATGTCATCCCCGTGAAAACGGGGATCCAGGAGTGCACCGATGGATTCCGTGTCAAGCACGGAATGACACTGTGCGATGGCTTGAAGCGGTTGCCGTCACCAGAAAATTTACAGCAATAGAAAAGGTGCCGATGATTGTGAGATCAATCGACTCTGCACAACAAACCTTTGAGATAGTGGCTTTCTGGAAAATTGAGACTGACCATATGATCTGTTGCCTGGCTCAACCACTGAAGAATTTGAGCATCGCGTTTGGCATCCAGTGCGGAATCAGCCACAATTTTCTGGAACAACTCAGGGGACATGTGACCCGAACACGAAAACGTTGCCAGGGTTCCTCCCGGTGTGAGTAGTTTAAAACCCAGCAGATTGATGTCCTTGTATCCCCGACTGCCCTGACTGATTTGCCGAACGGATTCAATAAACTTGGGCGGATCAAGGATGATCACATCGAACGTTCTGCCCTGATCCCTGAATTTACGTAGCACATGAAACACATCACCGTGAATCAGTTCCAGCGACTCTTCAGGAATCTGATTGAGGAGCGCGTTTTGTTTCAGCAAATCCAGCGCGTCCTGCGATGAATCAATATTGGTGATGTGTGACGCCCCACCGTTGAAGGCCGCCATGGCAAAACCTCCGGTGTAGGAAAAGCAGTTGAGAACGTTGGCTTTGGCACAAATCCGGGAAATTTGTTTCCGGTTTTCTCGCTGGTCCAGATAAAATCCTGTTTTGTGGCCTTGTGTCAAAGTGACATGATAACGCACACCATGTTCATGAATGTTTAACAGTTCAGGTGGTTCCGCTCCATAAAGCACTTGCTTAACCGGTTCCAGTCCTTCCTTCATGCGGACATCACTGTCTGACCGTTCGTAAATGCCAGCAGGGTTATAAAGTTCCACCAGTTTCTGAACGATCACAGGTTTCCACAATTCCGCTCCGGCTGATAAAAACTGACAGGATAAATAATCCCCGTAGCGGTCCACCACGACTCCCGGCAATCCATCCGCCTCAGCATTGACCATCCGCCAGGCGTTGGACGCTTCTGACAGACGCAAATGTTGTCTCCGGTCAAAGGCTTTCTGCAACTGGCATTTAAAAAAATTGGGACCTATCATTTCGTTTTTGTCAAAACTCCAGATTCTGGCCCTGATTTGGGATACAGGCGAAAAGGCCGCTGAGGCCAGCCATTTCCCATGCGTATCCACCACATCCACAGTTCCGCCGTTTTCTGCGGGCAAATCTTCATGGGCAAGGGCACCAGAAAAAATCCATGGATGTTTACGCAGGACGGACTCCTGTCGGCCGGGTTTCAATATGATTTTGGGCACATGAGGTCTCGGTTTCTGTGAATCATTTTCCACGATGGAATGAGCAGGCCTTGAAGACAAGGATTTGTCGTTCATGAAAATATTGGCTATTTGTTTTTGCCGTGTTAGGTAACGTGAAATCCGTGACTGAGGTCACCTCTCTCAACGCTTGTACAGGACATACTAAAAGGATGACCAAAACACAACGTTCTTCTTTTTTCCGGGATCCCACCAGTCAACGTGCTATCTGGATCGTTCTCATCCTCTATGTTCTATCCATTTACCTCACCTTACCGGTGATGCGTTCCATTCTGAATTGGATTCGTCAGCTCATTTCCCACGGGCAATTGGGCTTCATCATCAATCTGCTTCTTGGGTTGGCAGGAGGTGGCTTGATACTGATTGCTGGCAGAAAAAACATTCGCGTTGTATTGTGGATGATTCCGCCAATCCTTTTGACCGGGGTGTGGATCAGTCAACTGGACATTCCTGAAGAACGTGTCCATTTTCTGCAATATGGCCTGGTGGGAATTTTGACATGGAAAACGCAGCGTGGAAAAACCTGGCAAAATGTGGTGTGGGCCCTCGTTATCGCAACCGGTATTGGCGCATTGGATGAGTTGATTCAGTGGTTTTTACCCAATCGGGTTGGAGACTGGCGGGATGTTTGGATTAACACTGCGGCAGGAGGGCTTGGCATATGGTCAGGATATTTCTTGTTTTCGGAATGATCCTCTGGACGGTTCCATGTATTGCGCAGTCTCTCAAAGTATATTTCTTGAATGTTGGTGAAGGGGAATCAACCTATATTGAAACGCCTTCAGGTCAGACTATGCTGATTGATGCGGGTAACATCATGACAGGCAACAGCGTTGTTCAATTTTTCCGGAAGCAAAACATTTCAGCCCTCCAGGCTCTGGTGATCACTCATCCTCATTATGATCACATGAGCGGCGTATTTCAGCTATTGTCAGCCATTTCGCCCCAATATCGTTATGACAATGGCCAGCTTCTTCAAGAAGCAGATCAGGACATCTATCGCTGGTACCGGGAGTTTTACCGGAAAGACAACTACGAGATACTCCGCAAGGGGGTTTCATTGGATTGGAATCCTGTGAAAATAGAGATTCTTTCGCCAGGGGAATTGACGGGTGACTGGAACCGGGATTCGCTGGTGATGCTCCTTCGCTACGGCGAAATTCAGTTTCTGTTCATGGCGGATGCGACCACACAAACCGAAACTCAAATTCTGCAACAGTTCCCCAACTTGCGTGCTGATGTTGTCAAAGTCGGACACCATGGCGATCAAGATGCGTCCTCTCCGGCGTTTGTCAAGGCTCTGCATCCCCGTTATGCGGTCATTTCAACCAACTCCGCAAATATCAGAGGCTATCCATCCCCGCAAATTGTTAAACGATGGACGGATGCTGGTGCCTCTGTGCTGACCACGTTCAACGACGGAACCATCCTGATGGAAAGCGATGGTCATTCGATAAATCTCCGTGCCGCTCCGTTCTCCCAGTTTTGAGCGTCAACCGGATGGTCGGCGGGGATTACATGCCAATGTCGTCAACTTAAGGCGTTCTTCGCAGGGGAATCCCCCTTTTCAAAGGGGGCATGGGGGATTTAACGCTCAGAATTACATCCCCCTAACCCGCTTGAACCAAAGGGGAATTGGTGCCGGGACCTTCAGCGTGCTTAACTTAACAGCCTTGCACCAGAGGTAGGGAACCAGAAAAAATGGTTAAAGATTTATGGTCAGGTACTTATCAGGGTGCGGGAGCTTTTCGGCAGACGCCAATGGATTCAGGCTGGCAGACACTGCCATCAAACCATATCGCGCCTTCAAGATTGGCGGCATCCATACGGGTTTGTGAGAATTTGGCACCCATTAGATTCGCGCCACGCAGGTTTGCCAGGGTCAGGTTGGTTTCCAGCAAGTTGGCTCCGTTCAAATCAGCATTCGATAGATTCGCGCCTTTGAGTTGAACTCCGGCCAGATCGGTATTCTGGAGCATCGCGTTTTGCAGTTGAACTCCTTCCATTTTTGCCGAAGTGAGGTTGCCATAGCTCAGATTTGCTTTGATCAGGATGGCTCCGGTCAGATTGGCCTCCTGCAGATTCACCTTGGTCAGATCCGCGTCGGTCAAATCCGCACCCTGCAACTGGGCACCCACCATTTGAGCACCTTTCAGATTGGCACGCATCAATTTGGCACTTTTTAAATTACAGCTTTTAAGGAACGACAGAAATAACTGGATGTCTTCCATATTGGCTTCCTGAAGGATGGCATTGTCCAGATCGGCCTGTGAAAAATCTGCGCCTTTCAGATTGGCACGGGTCAGATCCGCCTTGTAAAAATTTGTGAATTTCATATCCGCTTTAAGCAATATCGCGTCTGTCATAACCGTTTGCATCAGCTTGCTCATTTGCCAGTCGGCTTCTGTCAGATCAACGCCATTGAGAATGGCACTTTCAAAATTGGCTCTGCGGAATACACTGTGCGTCAAACTGCTTCCCGATAAATCAGCTTCTCTCAACGTCGCATTGGGCAGAATCAGATAGTCCATCTCCAGACCTGAGAGATTGCAACGCACACATTCATTGTCCTTGTTGAGTTGCCTTAAATTGTATGAGGCACAACCCGCAAGAAACATAACAAGCATCAACAGGAATAATCCCGGGTAAAAGCGAAACGTCACAGAAACTGGAGTCATAGGAATTTAGAGATCAATGGTGTTGAAAATAAACCGGTTGACCCGGTATTCGCGCAAGATGATCCGGCTCATTATTGAGCGGAATCTGGCAAAATTCATGTGCCTGGGTTTTTAGAAAATAATCCCAGTCCGTAGAAAATTTTTGCAGGGGCATGTCTGAATTCATGAGTGCCTGAATCAGAGAGGTCTGCCGCTGGATTCGTTGTAACAGGACAGGATTGCTCACGCAACCGGATAGACTGATGAGTGTTTCCAGATGAAACCCGGTTCCCTGAACCAGTTCTTCGCCCAATGATTCATGATATGTTCCAATAAACCGGGATCGTTCATTGCTGACAAAATCCCATTGCTCACAGTGTGAAGTTCCAGAAGTGCTGGCAAAAGGAAAAAAAGTGGATGAAGTGATATCCAGACTGAACGCACCCGGATCATGGGCCGCAAACCCCATGGGTCCGCCCTGGTGACAAGCCTGAACCTCAGGTGCGCTGAGCATGACTGCGATCAGGCAGGATATTCTGAAGGGGTGACTCAATGATTTTGTCATTTTGAGCAACGCGAAGAATCTTTGCCGCAACAGGTTGACAAACAATGCAAATTTTCCCTGTGAAACGGATAACCACAGGCTGATCAGGTGTTGGCAAAAGTTCCGCATGATGACCTCAAGAGTGGATGTTGCAAAGTCCAGCGTTTCGTGTTTTCCAGAAAATGCCCTGACGCGCTGAAAGTGTCGTCATTGTTGAGAAACAGGTTCCTGATTTCTGAATAATGCCGCTGAAATACTGACGATAACACGGGTGCGGCATCTTGAGCGCAACCCATCATTTGAGCGATTGCCTGCAAATGTGGTCCTGTTCCCATCGAACTTTGTTCCATAATCTGCCCATGTTCCGCAATAATAAACTGTTGAAGTTCGCGATATTGAACAAACGCCCAGTTAGGACATCCTGACGTTCCGGAAGTGGTCGCACTGCTGTAAACGGGAGAAAACGTGATATCCACTGAAGACATGATGGGATTTTTACTGGAGGCGCCCAGATAGGTGCCCTCACATCCGGCTTTTGCAAGGGTTCCATACATGGCAGTCATGCCCAGCAACAGGCAAAACAACAGCATTCGTTTCATAGTCTACTCCTGTTTAAGAGTTGTTAAGGAACTGACGGCGTTCACGTTTGCATGTAGTCCCGCAAAAAATCCGGGTTCATTGGCTGAGTCTGTAAAAAATACCAGAAACCGGTTTCATTTTCAGTCCGTGACACCAGTCCTTCCTGCTCCAGCAAAATCAATAAGCCCATGTACTGGGTGATATAAATATAATGTCGGGGAAGTTTTGGATGCAGGATCTGCATCATTTCGCACAGGGTTTGTGGCTGATCAGGTGAAAGGACGGACACCAGTTTCAGATATTTTTGATGAATTCTCGGAGCAATGATTTGGTGATACCACTGCTTCAGTGATGGTATCGAGTTTCCATGGAATGCATGAACATGCGGAAACCGGTCCGAAAGTTGTTCCAGTTTTTTGCAAGACTCCAGATAGTCAATGAAGGTTCTGGAATGGCCCAGCCAGATATCTTCCATGCCCGGTACAAATTCCAAAACAGTGTCTCCACAAAAAATATGATCTTCCACGCCATAACACACATGATCTAAAGAATGACCGGGAGTGACAAAAATCTCGAAATCATCCAAACGCGCGTCCTCATGAATTTCTGTGTCAGGATTCATCGCCAGGGTTTGTGGTTTTTCACCCGAGGTGCGGAATCTGAAAAATGATTCAGGATCTGTGGAGGGATAACCAAAGTTTGTGAAAAAACGGCTTCGCTGATCTTTCATTTTATCAAACCAGTTCCCTTGTCTGAGCCGTTGTGCTCCCAGGTGATGGATCATCACTTCAGCGTCAGGAAACCAGCCTTTGACCGTTTTGGCGTTACCGCTGTGATCGCCATGACAGTGTGTCAGCAACACTTTGTCCAGATGATCCACACCGGCCTTGTCCAAGGCTATTTTCAAAAGTTCGGAGTTGTTCTGATAGAAGGTAGAGGTGTCGATCAGAACCGTTTGACGCGAGGTTTTCACCACATAGATTATTACATTTCCTTCGCCGGGATAACCGGTAGGAAGTTCAATGGGAATCACCTGCGGCATTGGCAATCACAGTCAGGAAAGGGGTTTAATGGCGGACAACTGAAACAAGCTCAGGTATCATGCCTGGCTGATTTTAGCGAAATTATTTTCTCCTGTTCCAGTTCAGTTTCTATTTTCACCAACAACCGACGAGCCGGGTCTGACCCGAGTTCAATGGCGGACCGGGCATGCCTGGCGGCTTCTTCATACTGCTCCAGTCGATAATACAGAATGGCCAGATTCAGAAAGCTTGGCGAAGACGTGGGCAACAAAGACGTCACCTTGCTGAAATAGTCAATTGCTTCAGCATAATTTTTTCTTTCTGAAGCTTCCAGCCCCATATTGAAAAATCGGGAAATCCTTTGATGCAAGGCCTCTTCTGTTTCAACAGGTTCCGGTTCTGGAGGCGGTTTCGTGGCTTCAGGTTTCACAGGGGGCGACTCAACGACAGTTTGAATTGCTGGTTGTTGTTTTGTCGTTGCTTCGGGAATGGGTTGTTCGGAAACTGCTGAAGTTGCGGGATCATCTTCAAAAATGGCAGAGGGTGTTTCCGCGACAGGCTCATTTTCGCTCGATACCGTTGTTTTAGCAACTTCCTCAAAAACAGAAGTTGGGGAATCGACGGACTCAGCTTCGGAGGTTTGTTCAGCGTCCGCTGTTGTTACGGAGGTTGTTTCATCGGTTGAATTGTTTTCTGCAGGTGCGGCTTGATCCGGTATTTTAGTGTGAATAGAAGACTCTGCGACATCCTGAAACAGGGGTTTTCCATTGTCATGAGGTTTTTCCTGTTTAGCAACCGTATCCTGCCCGGCCCGGGGTTGAGCTGTTTTTGTTCCGGATTGTTTTTTGACAGGAGGCACATCTTTGTCTGCTGAAGTCTCCGTTGATGCGGAAGTCTGCGGTTTTTTAGGTTTTTTGGAACGCGCTACCGACGCGAATTTGTCGATGAAAACTTGCATGTCTTCATCATTATAGGGCACCTCAATTTCTGGTTCTTCCGAAGAAATTTCCTGACCCGGGTGCAGAATGAAATGGTCTTCCAGACGAAAAGAACCCTGTACCATTTTGGGGTTGGGCATGGATTCCAGAGCCGCATAAGTGATGCCTGAACCTTGTGATATCATGACCAGTTTATTTTCCAGATCAACGATTCGTTCAAAATCCCGTTGCTCACGAATAAGCGACATTTTTTCATGCTGTTGAAGCATTTCAAGCTGTTGTACCAGATATTGCTGGGTTGCTTTGATGTCTTCAACACTTCTCTGGAGCAATTTGTTCTGATCCTGATACAAGCGGATCTGTTCTTTCAAGGCGTTGATGGTTTCTCGTGCCGGGTCGCTTCTGGTAGTCATAATGATATTCCCTGATCTTGCCAGATGTTGGAAAAAGAATGGGTTTGAATCCCAAGCAAGCAAAAAAAGGACCAGATTTCTGTCACAGTGCCTTTTTTAATCGATCCAGTTGAGCTTTGCTACCCAGTGCGATCACAGTGTCATGGGCCTGAAACACGGTTTGAGCCGGAGGAATAAAGATATTCGCATCCTGACGCTGCACCCCCAGAATAATCACACCATAATCGTTATGAATTTTTAAGGATTGGATAGATTGGCCGGAAAACGCCGACGTCTCCGGGATTTCAATCTGTTCCAGCCTCAGATTCTCATTATCCGCACTCATGACAAAATCAAGAAAATCGGTCACCCGTGGACGGAGAATGGAATGCACCATTTGGTTGCCGCCCAGGATATAGGGAGAAAAAACTTTGTGAGCTCCGGCACGATAGAGTTTTTTTTCCATCTGGTGCGAATGGGTCCAGGCCAGAATTTTGATTTTCGGATTGAGCTGTCTTGCGGAAAGAACCAGATAGGTATTGGCCGGATCATCGCCCAGAATAGCCAGCAGGCCCTTGGCCCGTGTGATTTGAGCCTGCTCCAGGATCTCATCTTCAGTGGCATTGCCGATGATATGCAGGTAACGTGCGTCCCGCATGGTTGAAGTGCGTTCAGCGTTTTTTTCAATGATGATGAAACCGATGCCATTGTCGGCAAGGCGATCACAAATAGCCTGTCCCTTCCGGCCAAAACCACAAATGATATAGTGATCCCTGATCTGCGCAATGCTTTGTTCCATATAAAGTTCCCAGAGAAAATGTTTATATTTTCCTTTGATAAAAAAATCCGTGATGCTGGCAATGCAATAAGCCATTACCCCGAAGCTGGAAAAAATCAGCACCATGGTGAACACCTGGCCTTCAGGTGTCAGCGGGCGCACTTCGCTGTACCCCACCGTGGTGACCGTAATGACTGTCATGAACAAGGATGCAAGCCATGGCCAGTCTTCCAGAAAATGGTATCCCAGTGTTCCCACCAACAGAATCAGCGGTGGAAACAACAGGATCGCCCTCACTTGGTGCCGCATAGTTTTCATCCTTGAATCATTGTTGTTAAAACACCTTCTGCCGGCAACCTTGCATGAGAAATGCCCCGCCCTGATTTTTAGCAATATCCGCCAGAATTTACCGATTTCAAAAATATTTTTTGTTTTTATGAAAAAATTGAAGGGTTGATATGGACATCTCGAGGTGAGAATTATATAGAAAACATACAATCACCTCCAAACCTGACATTTCATAGTGAGAGTCCGATGGAAAATAATTCCGCAGTTACCGCACGGTTGAAAGCACAGATTGCGCTGGAAACACTCAAACAGAAAAAATCAATTGAAGAACTCAGCTCCATTTTCAGGGTTCCAGCAACACAAATCATTGAATGGCAGGATCAGGTTCACCAGAATCTGCATGACCTGTTCAGCAATGATGTCGATGGTTCCCAGGATGTGAACGTGTTCAGTCAGCCGGGCTTTTTCAGCAAGGAAATGGATAGCGTTCGTGAAACACTGCGAACCCGAATCCAGCAGACACAGGAAATCCGTTCTGAGCCATTGCCCCTGAAGATCAGTAAAATATTTGACAGACCGGCTTCGCAGACTGAGCCGAATGTATCTCCACCAACTCAGCCACAACGTACTTCAACGTGGCCGGATAACTTTCGACAAAAACTGGCGGAACTGCATGCCCTGAATGTTACCGGCGAAGTTTTGGCTGGAATCCACAATCAGACCGAAGCGTTGAAAACGGCACTCCGTGTTATGTATGAACAAGTGCATGTTGAATGGGGATCGGTTTATCTGCTGAATGAGGAAAATATTCTGGTAGCCCAAGCCTATTATCCTGAAAAACACGATCGCAAGGAACCGGATCCCCGTACCTTTCGCCTGGGTGAAGGCGCAACAGGAAAAGCCGCGGAAAAACGTCAGATTATTTATATTCCCGATACCAGCCAAAAATCCGAATTCAAAGACCCTATGCCGCATGATGAAGCCAAGGCCCTATTGTGTGTTCCCATGTTTGACAACGAAGGCGTGATTGGTGTCATGAACTTTTCAGGAGAAGTGGGCAAAGCTCATTTTGATAAAGGTGATGAGGAATTCGCGCTCACCATCGCGCGCATGACCGTGGTCACCACCAAAAATATTCAGCTTCAAAAAAAGGTTCGCGAACGCACCGAGGCCATTCAGGATTTATTGGACTACACCGGACAGGGATTCATCTCGTTTGGTCCGTCCATGAAAATCCGTCCGGAATATTCCAAACCGTGTATGGTGTTTTTTGACAGGGAACTCCAGGATCAGGATGTGGTGCACCTGTTATGGACAGGCGATGTGGCTCATGACGCGCGCATTGTCTTTCAGGAAGTGTTTGAAAATCCCAGATTTTTTGACATTCTCAAGGACCTGTTGCCGGTTGAAGTCACTACCAAACAGAGAGTTCTGGCCATTGAATACCGCATGATCCAGAGTCGCCACAAAGAGGAAGAACACAAGATCATGATGATCATGACGGATGTGACCCGTGAAAAAGAATTCGCGGCACAAATCGCCAAGGAAAAGCACAATACCATGGTGCTCAAAGTGGCTCTCGACCGAGAAGGATTTTTGCAGTTTCTGCGAGATACTGAAAATCTGTTTTTATCCACCTATTCCCTGCTGGCCTGGCCTGCCAGAGAAATCAATACAACCGAATTGTTCCGCTATTATCACACCATCAAAGGTGGTTCCGCATCCTATGGTTTGGATCGTGTGGCGGAAAGTGTTCATTCCATTGAAACCACCATGGAGGTTTTCCGCAGTGGTGGTGGACTTCTCACCGAGGAATACATCCTTCAACTCCTTGATGAAACGCAGGAAGTACAGCAGATTCTGGGTGCCACCCTGAATGAACTCAACAATGTGATCGCCAAAGACGAACGACAAAACCTGGAGCGTATCTATAAAATTCCGGAATCACGCATGGCCGCCGTGGAAAAACAGGTGCTGGCACAACTTCACGAGGCATCGTCCAGACAGGTCCTCACAACGGCGCTTAATGATTTGAGAAAAGAACCCATTGAAAAAGCCTTGCAGTCCTATGTCATGGCAACCCAGCGACTGGCCAAACACCTGGGCAAGCCGATCAATGTGGAAGTCAACGGCAAAGACATCCGAATTCCGTATGAACGTTTTGAAAGACTTCTCAGTTCCCTGATTCATGTGATTCGAAACGCGGTGGATCATGGCATAGAAGATGTGGACATTCGAAAAATGCGCGGCAAACCCTTAACTGGCAATATTTCTATCAATGTTCAACAGACCGGGGCTGATTTTATTTTATCCATTTCGGATGATGGCGGCGGCATGGATCCGGAAACCATCAAAAAGATTGCCCTTGAAAAAGGTCTGATCGACACAAAAACAGCCAACCAGTCCTCACCGGAGGCGATCCTTCAGATGATACTCAAACCGGGTTTTACCACCAAAAAAGAAGTGACCAGTATTTCAGGACGGGGTGTGGGGATGGATGCGGTGAACGCCGCCCTGCAGGATCTTGATGGAACAATTATTGTAAAATCGCAACTGAACCGGGGCTCCACTTTTGAAATCAGGATTCCCTGCTAATTATATAACCTCTTGCTCTGAACTGACATGACTAAAAAACTGATCATCAGTGCGGTTGTCGTCCTTGTACTGATTGCCTTCAACAGCGTCGTTACAATGCAGTCGTCGGAATCATCGCCACAAACAGAAAAACGTTCTGATCAAAGCCAGACCTTACAGTCACTTCTGGAGATGCAATGGCAACTCAGCAAAAGCCAGAATGCGATTCAGTATTATTTGCGCAGTCTGGAATCACAGCATGAAGATTTATTGCAATCCATGCGTGAGGGGTTCACCACGAATTATGATGCCCTGCTGACAACCGCGCCTCAAATTTCCAGTGTTCTGCAACAGCAGATAAGCCCTTCCATGGAACCTTTCAGAAAAAATTCTGAGGAGATACTCAAACTGGCCTATCAGCAATACAACGATCTGCTGGTTCTGAGAAATGATATTCGACAGATCAATGAACTTCTGGAAGACAAACTGTATCCTGCGATTGCTAAAAAAAATGATGCTGAAGCCATGAATAAAACAGATTACACGCTGAACATGAGCATCAACATCAATAAATTTTTCGCGTTGACTGAAAGTTATATGGCCATCCAGGATCGGATGGCACTCAGAAACATGTCCAAACGCAAAGATGATTTTCATAAGTTTCTTTCCAACTATGAAGCAACACGACTCACCGAAGATGAAGAAGAACTGCTGGGTGAAATCAAAGGTTTTTTTAATGAAGCCAGTCAGGCAAGTGAAGCGGTTGTTCAAAAAACAGATAACATCCATAATTTACAGGAAGAGCTTCAGGGGCACTTTCAGCAAATGGAAACCAACCTGAAACAAATTGTGGATTCTCAAACCAGTCAATCGACTCAAAACGCTGAAAAAAAGGACTCCGGCGGCCTTGGTCCTGTTGTCAGCGCAATCAGTATTCTGTTGGCCGCACTGGTCACAGGATTTCTGCTGAAAGGTGCTCCGGCTGAAGTAAAAACGATCATCAAGGAAGTAGAAGTTCCGGCACCAGCGCAGGAATCAGTGCCACAACCCGGGACGGAATCCGCTGAGAAAAGCAATGAGTCCACGCAAAAAGCTGTTCAGCAGGCAATCTCCGAAAAAAATCTGGCAGAAGCGGCCAGTATTGCGCGCGGTGAATTTGTGGTTCAGGTGCTGACGCATCTGCGATCCTCGCTGGAAAACGTACAGACTTTAGCGCGATTGGGGGTGACACACATTGATTCGGCCTCCAGAGACACTTTTTTACGATATCTGGAAGGCATGGATCAATTTGCGGGGCAGATTCTCGGGTTTTCCAGTCAGGTGCTGGAACTCAGTGCGATGGAATCGGGATTGCTACAAATCAACCCCAGACAGGAAAATCTGCAGGATATCATTCAGACCCTTTTGCCCGATTTGAAAAAACTGGGAATCCACGTCAACCTGAACGCGCCCACGTCAACTCCGCAAGCCCGGGTAGACCGTGTCTGGCTGTTGCAGGCGCTGACAGAAGTCATCACAGGGACCTTTCCCTATCTCTCTGAACAACGTCAATTCAATATTGGTTTTACCAACGGCTCTTTGGTGGCGGGACGCCGCAAAACCGACACACAAACAAAAAATACCATCGCCATCACCATCAGCACAGAACAACCCGTGCCAGAAACTCAGGTGTCACGCCTGTTTGACAAACTGAAGCAATTGAAGAACTATCCCGCAGAAGAAGATCTGATTGTGTTGAGCAACAGCCTTGCGTTTATTTCAGCCCGTGAAATTATCAGGGCTCATCAAGGAGAACTGGTTGGTGATTTTTCTCAGAAAAACTGTGTATGGAACATCATTCTCCCCATAAACGCATGACACAACACGGAGTTTCCATGACTTACCGTTGCCGCACGTTTCTGTCTATTTTTATATTCCTGATTTTGCAGGGGGCCGTGGTTCATGCTCTGAGCGGATTCAGTCCTGAAGAAGAAGAAAACATCCGCATCTATCAGGACAGCAGTCCCGCAGTGGTCAATATCACCAGCATCACCGTCAAATATGATTTCCGATTCCGTCCGATTCCTGCTGAGGAAGGAACAGGAACAGGTTTTCTGATCGACAAAAAGGGACATATCCTCACCAATTTCCATGTCATTGAAAAAGCTCAGAAACTGTTGATCACCCTGTCTGACAACAGTCAGTTGCCCGGCAAGGTGGTTGGTGTTGATCCCAACAATGATCTGGCTGTGCTTCGCATTGACGCGCCTCCCGGACAGTACAGCACGTTGGAGTTGATCGATTCATCCAATCTGATGGTGGGACAAAAAGTGCTGGCTCTCGGGAATCCTTTTGGTCTCAAACAAACCCTCACCACAGGAATTGTCAGTGCACTGGGGCGAACGATTGAAGCACAGAATGGACGCAAAATTGAGGGGGTGATTCAGACCGATGCCGCCATCAATCCGGGAAATTCAGGAGGTCCCTTGCTCAATCGGGAGGGGAAAGTTGTAGGGATCAACACAGCGATCATCGGCCCCGGAAATTTTGGTATTGGTTTTGCGATTCCGGCAAACAATGTCCTTAAAATTATTCCTGATTTGATCACACATGGTTATGTCCGCCGTCCCTGGCTGGGAGTTGAACCGATTCCAACCATTCATCTGAAACAATTGGGACTGGATGTGCCTGCGGGAATTCTTGTGGCAAAAGTGGTTCCCGGTGCTTCTGCCGACAGAGCCGGCATCCGGGGCGCTTCTCAAAATCTGGTGGCGGGGAATTACCTGATCCCCTGGGGCGGCGATATCATCACCCACATTGACAACACCCCCATCACCAACTTTGAAGAACTGGCATCCAGGGTGGAAGCCTTCAGTCCGGGAGACACCGTTAAGGTTCGGTTGATGCGTAAACGGACCCCGATGGAAATGGAGGTCACACTTCTGGAACGACCCAAACCATAAATGGACGAACAAAAATTCAAAGTAAGCGTTCAGCGTTCAGTATTCAGCTTTCAGTGTTTATGCGCTTCAGAAGCCTTATGACTCCATAGCAGAAAATATCGTTTGGCTTCCAGGCCTTGAGAATTCCTGAAAACTGATAACTGACGGCTGAACGCTTACAATTCAAATCATGCCCCCCGGCAAACTGACATGAAAAAACAGATCACCATCCCCGTTGTTTCTGAATGGTTAAAAGTACCTGAATCCACGCTACTGCGCTGGATCAGTCAGGGTGTCATTCCTTTCACCATGACGCGTGGCCAGTATGTGATAGAGAAAGATACACTTGAAGCCTGGGCCGCCTCCAAACATATTTATTTAAATCGGATAACGGAATATGAAAAAGACCACCAGACCGAACTTCTTATTCCTGCAATGGAAGCTGGCGGTTGTTATTATCTCGAGGAAATTCCGTCGATGATGGATCTGTTTCAGGAAGTTGAACGGTTGATTGATTTGAAAGGCAAACAGCAGGTTCCGCTTTCCCAGTTGCTGTTGATGCGAGAATTGGTCACGCCTACCGCGATTGGCAGAGGAGTCGCGGTTCCACAACCACGATTTCCACTGGAAGACATCATTTTTCAAAAACCGGTCGTCCACACGTTTTTCTTAAAGTTTCCCCTGGATTTCAACGCGCTCGATACGATACCCGTTTTTGTGATCTTTGTTTTATTGTGTTCTCATACCGGCCATCACCTGGAAGTGCTGTCTCAATTGGCAAGCATCATCCGGGATGATGACATTTGTAAATTCTTAAAAACATATCCGTCTAAAGATGAAGTGGTTGAACAGTTCAAAAAAATATATCGGGGAGCGTTTTAAGCAGCTCACACAAACGTTGAAAATTTCCAGCCTGGAAAAGGAATTGATCCGTCTTCGTGGCGTTTCCGGCAAGGAAACCTTCATCATGATGCTGTGTGCCCTGTTGATTGGACTGGGGTGCGGACTTCTTGCGGTGGGCTTGAATGGCGGTGTGCATTTCTTAAAACACTTCTTTCAGACTCAGCCTCAACATATCTGGTTGATTGGCATTCCTGCTGTTGGCGCGGGATTGGGCGTTTTTATCATGAAATCGGTGTTGAAAGATCTGGATTCCCATGGCGTTCCCAGTGTGATCAAAAGCGTGTCCCTGGGAAAGGGCGACCTCAAGGCACGGATGATTGTCAGCCGTTTTCTGGGCAGTTTACTGACGGTGGGAAGTGGCGGTTCCGCCGGACTGGAAGGTCCAATTCTGTGTATTGGCGGTGCCTGGGGGGCTTTGCTGGGACGCTGGTTAAAAATGAATGAACGCCAGAAAAAACTGTTGATCAGCTATGGTGTGGCAGGCGCGATTTCCGGAATTTTTAACGCCCCCATCACGGGGTTGATTTTCACATTGGAAATTTTACTGCGCGAATGGTCCTATCTGACGATCCTCCCAGCCATCATCTCGGCCACAGCCGCCACAGAACTCAGCCGTTTTATCATGGGCAACAAAATCACGTTCCATTTTGAAATCGCTTCATTTTCTACCACTTCGCTGGTGGCCAGTATCGGGTTGGGAATTCTCACCAGCCTGGTCTCCAGCGCGTTTTCCAGAAGTCTGGTATTCTGGGAAGAACTCTTTAAAAAAGTCTCCCGCTATTTTTGGTTGAGGTCTGCCATTGGTGGATTGGCTGTTGGCATATTGGGCTATTTTGTGCCTGATATTCTGTTTGAAGGTTACAGCGTGACCCAGGATTTTCTCTCCAACCCGATCGGTCCGACATTGGGAGTTGTATTACTTTTCACCTGCATGAAATTTATTGCCTGCGGAATCACTCTGGGCAGTGGCGGAGTGGGTGGTGTGTTTGCGCCAAGCCTGATCCTTGGCAGTGCTGTTGGCATGTGTTTTGGACTCCTGCTCCACTTGTTTCCGCTGACAAACCTGGCCTCTGACGCATCCTTTGCACTGATTGGGATGGCAGGTATGGTGACGGGTGTGATGCATGGTCCGCTTACCGGAATTTTTCTGGTGATGGAAATCACGCGTGGCTATTCCCTGATATTACCGCTGATGATCATTGCCAGCACATCCATGCTCATGAGTTTTTTTCTGGAGGAGGGATCGGTATATACCCGTGAACTCATACGCCAGGGACATCTGGTCAAACGGGGTTCAGACGCTTATGTTCTGCATTATTTGAATCTGCGCGAAATCCTCGACCGGGACTTCACCACAGTTCCAGAAGGTTTGCTGTTAGGCGATTTTGTCCAGTATTTCAAACGCTCTCGACGGAATTATTTCCCTGTCCTGGATGATACCGGAAATTATCTGGGCGTAGTTCTTCTGGATGATATTCGTCCCTACCTGTTCAACTACAATGTCTATGATCTGGTGACAATGGGGTCCATTATGAAAATGTGGCCCATGATTGAATGTGATCTGTCGATTGATGAAGTGCTGAAAAAATTTGAGAAAATCGGCAGTTGGTCCCTGCCCGTCGTTGAAAATGGAAAATATCTGGGAATGCTTTCCAAATCCACGCTGTTTGATCACTACCGCCGGGAAGTGCAGATTTCCGCAGATGTGTGAGAACCGCTTTTTTCTGCGAGCCCTGATATCGGGCCAGCACACAGGTCTGCCCCTACGGGAAACCCCAAACCTCAAATTCCTTTATAATCAGCCTTTATTCAAACGCCGCAATACCTGTGATGGCACGGCCAAGGGTGAGTTTGTGAATGTCTGTGGTTCCTTCATAGGTCACCACGGTTTCCAGATTGCATAAATGCCTCATGATCGGGTATTCGCTACTGATTCCATTTGCCCCCAAAATGCTCCGGGCCGAACGTGCCACAGTCAGTGCCATTTCAGTATTGTTCATCTTCAGCATGGAAACATGCTCGGGTTTGAGGCGACCTTCCATTTTAAGACGGGTGATCTGCCAGGTCAGGCATTGGGCTTTGCTGATCTCTGTGAGCATGTCTGAAAGTTTGGCCTGGACCATCTGATGTGACGCAATGGGACGACCGCTGAACTGAATACGGCTGATCGCATAATCCCTGGCTGTCTGAAAACAGGTTCTGGCGGCACCAAGTGCCCCCCATGCCACACCAAAACGAGCCTGGTTCAAACAGGATAAGGGGGCTTTCAAGCCTTCTGCCAGGGGTAACAGATTGGATTCAGTCACCTCACACTCATTGAAACTCAGCTCCGACGTGATCGAGGCCCTGAAAGACAACTTGTTTTTGATATTGGACGCAGAGAATCCCGAAGCATTTTTTTCAACCAGAAACCCACACACCTTGCCCTCAAGTCGGGCCCACACAACAGCGACATCCGCAAGGGAACCATTGGTGATCCACATTTTAGAACCATTCAACCGGAATCCCTGGGTGGTTCTTTCAGCTTTTGTGAGCATTCCTGCGGGATTAGAACCGAAATCCGGTTCTGTCAGCGCAAAGCAACCTACAGCGTCACCTTTGGCCAGACGCGGTAACCAATGCTGTTTCTGTTCTTCAGAACCAAAAGCAAAAATGGCATACATGGCCAAAGAACTTTGCACCGAAACTACACTCCTTAAGCCTGAATCACCCGCTTCAAGCTCCTGTTGGATCAACCCATATGCCATCTCAGACATACCGCTGCATCCATATCCCGAAAGATTACAGCCTAAAAACCCCAACTGCCCCATTTCCTGTATGAGTTCGACAGGGAAGGTTGCCTGCTGATAATGCGTTTCAATGCCGGGAAGAATTTTTTCCACAACAAATTTACGCGCTGTTTGCTGAGCCATACGTTCTTCTTCGGTCAGGCTCAAACCCAGTTCAAGAAAATCAAGATCATGGTGTTGATTCATATATCCTTTCGAAAAATAAAATAGAAAACTTTCCAGGAAACCTTCCTGCCGGGCACACGTAGAGACGTGCTATAGCGCGTCTCTACAGACTTGAGCAAGGGGAGGGGTGAAAATTTTGGGCAGTTATTCTTTTGCCCTTCCTAAGGGGTCACTCCGATTTTAACCAGATCATGGGCACAACGTTTGATCGCCCAGACATGACGATATAATTCCTGGGCCTGACTATAGGGACCATCAAGTGCGGAGCGCATGCGTTTAAAAGTTAGATTGGGACTGATTTCCTGCAAGGTTGCCTGATTGAGATCCATATCGGGAAATTCTCGTTTGAGACGGCTCAACAGACGAATCACGCTGGTTTGTCCCTGATTATAGGCGGCAATAGCCAGGATGGCCTGTACACCCGGTTGAGGCATCACATTTTCATTCTGAACACGCCATTCATAATTTAGGTAATACCGCAACAACATGGCCGAAATCAGGATATTGGTTTCAATATTGATCACATTGCCATATTGCTGATTATAGCGATTTTCCAGCAAATCATTAAAAGTCTGGTGCAGGAACGCGTATTTTGCGGGCAGAATATCTCCACGCGAGATTCTTTCCAGAGATTTTCTGACCAAGTCAGGGTCTTCCAGAAGTTCGGGATAGGACAGTCCATATTTCCGCATAATTTCAGCGCTCAAGTCCGCATAATTCAGATAAGGTTTTTGAATGGTGGGCGGGAAATAACCCAACTTGGGTGCCTCAAAATTGAGTCCCATCATGTTCAGGATTTGCTGAAACCAGACATCCCGGTAAATATTTCGCAGATGCATGGCCGCGGCCTGTAACAGGCGTTCATTCTCAGAATCCTGGCGGATAATTTCAATCTGTTTGATTCCTATTCCTGTCAATTGCCCAATACCCAGTGCTCCGGTCGCACTGACAATCTTAAAATTGAATTTGGATTCCTGAAACAACAGACAAAAAAATACAGGATATGGAATCTGATAAAAGTGGGCGCTGGTGTGACTGGCGATGATGGTTCTTAAAAACCGACTTTCAGAATAGGAATATTCAGGGTTTCCTGTCAAACGCTCCATGGACTCATGCCACCAGCTTGATTGCGTCATATAATACAGCAGGTCAGCCAATTCCCGTTGACCTTCATAACGCATGACACCACGTTGATAATGCTTTTGACTGACCCAGTCATAAACCGCGGTAAATTTATAGAGGGATTCCATGGGTTGTGTCGGCAGAGTCACTGGATATTGTTCCTGAATCGACTGAATCCATGATGTCGCATCAGGCAGAAGAGCCTCCACACTGGTGTTGGTGGTGGTGGTAATGCGGGATGCTTTGGTGAGAATGGGATTTTGCAGATAAGGTGAAATCTCACTGACTGGAGAAACAGGAAAAATCGTTTGGGGAACACATACCGCAGGAGCCTGCTGTAGAAACAAAACAAACAGTAGACATCGAAACAAATACAGAGTGATGGTTTGTTTCATTCCATACGGATAATCAATCGTTGCCCCACAGAGGTATTTCCGGAAATCCATAATAGCTATTGCCCATTATTGAGATGAAACCATCATGATTCAGTCTGACATTTTGAGCAGGAAAGACAACTCATTCCTGTTCTCCGCTCTGGAGCAGATATTTGAGTGTGGTGACATTTCCCTTTTCATTGAAGGTCACTTCATTGCAGGTTCCCTGTACCATGGAAAGTCCTCTGCCATACAAGTTGAACGTCTCCAGTTCATCAGAAGTTTTTTTCAGAACTTTGTTGACATCAAAGCCCTTGCCATCATCTTCCACCCGAATTTCTGTGCCATATCCCGGAGTGAACGCAACATCAATGGTCACTCTGCGGTTGATGTATTTCGGATCATTGGCACGAGTTTCCAATTCTTTGTTCCACTGTCTGAAATTTTTGAACTGACCTTTCAGCTCCTCACTGCTGAGTTCAAGGTTTCCATGAGCAATGGCATTGATCAGAATTTCAGACAATCCCAACTTGATCCTGAAAGAATCATCATCTGTAAGTCCCTGGTTTTCCAGAATATCAAGAATGTATTTTATCGTATCAGGAATTTTATCAGAATTATTGCTCATTTTGATTTGAATGAATGACTTTGCCACCATCGGCATGGTGCTTTTCTGCGATTGTTGTTGCTCCTGTTCCTGTTTGCGTTGAGCGACCCTGTTTGCAATGATTCCGATTCTTTTTTGAAGTGATTCTTTAGTGAAGGGAAGCATCAGGACTTCAACCCGGGCCTCCACGAGTGCCAATAACCTGGGAGTATCCATGGGTTCAATGCCGATGAGCATTTCCAGTTCGGGAAAGTCCTGACGCAAAGCCGATACAAACGAAAGCAGGTCGAGGCCTTCTGAATGAGAAATCAATACCATTTGATAGTTTTTATTTTCTGCCAGTGCTTCCCGCAAAATAGTAACGGGGTTTTCACTGTGTTCCGGATAATGAAGACGATGCCCTCTGGACGCCAGACATTCCTTATAGAAATCACGAGAAGTCCCAGATGAGTCAATAATCAAAATTTTAAGAGACATGGTTGCTTCCTGTTGAGAATTTTTCTGTTGATCTGCCATTGTCCCGGCATTTCACCATCTTATGACAAAGTTTAACGATTAGATCAAGTGGCTTGGCAAGAATGGTTTTTCCAGTGAAAGTGACATCTGGACAATCTGTGCTGAACCTGTCAAAAATCAATATTGTTTTTAGGAAAATTTCAGGCATTCATCCCCGACCAAATTAATCTTTGGCACTTTGTTTGATAGCTCAGAATGATGGGGAATTTTGCAAGGTGCAAAATTGCTGAAACAATATCATCACCAGACGGTTGAAGTTCAATGTCCCAAATCCAGAGCACGCTGAAGCAAAACAATTTCAGTCATGCTTACGAAAAAAATTATCTCAATATCATTTTTAACGCATCCGATCTGGAAACAATTCCGGATATGGGTCAACGCTACTACAATGAACTGGGACAGCGGGTTCATGAAATACGTGCCTTTTATAAGTCAAAAGGTCTGGTAACACAAACTCTCACCAGCAAATTATTCTCATCAAAAAAAGACACACCAGATGGCATTCACGGACGAATCAGTGGACTGGAACTTATAACCGCAAGCCCATCCGCCGACCAGAAAAGCCGGACAAGCGTGCTTCAAACTGATCCGGCACAACACCATCAACGAATAGCACTGGTCCACTCATGCCTGAACCGTCCTGAGCACTTATCCCTGGATCAGGTCCGTGCAATCATGATGCATGCGTCCATTCCATTCAGTATGGATCATTATAATCCGGAATGGATCACATGCATTCATGGCGCGTTTGTCCTGTATCAGGATCGGTTGCTGGCGTTTTACCAGAATCAGGTCAGCAAACTGGAATTGCGTTTATTGGATGAAGCCAGAAAAGAAACGTCCAATCAGGAAAATCTGCAAAGAGCCATTGATCAGATCATGAGAAATATCCATCTGCTGAAAAATCTGATTCCACAATGCCCTCCCCGTATCAGCATTCCGGATTTTTTAAAACCATGTGACAGCAATCATTTTCGCAGAATTTTGGAAGGCAAGGTCGATAAACTGGAGGAAGTCCGTGAAAAAATGATCAGAAATTTACTGTTCACTGGAACGTTGATGCTTCCTTTCCGTTATATTCATCCTCAGATCCAGCAAATTGCCGAATGGATCCAGAAACTGGACCCCACACATCCAGGCTTTGAGTTGCTACAGGCACGAATCTGGGAAGAAAAACTCAAGCCACTGGTGATCCTCGACAAATTGGGATTTTCCTGCAAACCGCAACTGGACAAGATTCTCAAAAAAAGTTTGACGGCTTATGGAAAAAGTCTGAGGATTCTTTCTGCCGAAACCAATCCGTCTTCCTATCTTCGGCAATCGATTCTCGGGGGCTATGCCCAGATGTGCCTGAAAGCCTATGACTTACGGCACATCCTGACGATTCCCCCAGAGGCCATGCGGCAAATGCTGGTCGCCGGGAAAAAAGCACTGGATAAAAGCGGTATCACTCTGGACGAATCGCCAGAAAACTTGTACAGACGCTTTATGGAAGTTCTGGACTCAGAAAATTTGCCTTTGAATATTGTGCTTTGAATGTTTCACTAACAGCGTGTCCTGAAAATGTCAGCAACCAAACCACATTTCTCATTATTAAAGATTCTGGAACGCCAGGCGCCTCTGCTGATGGATGGAGACAAACAAACGGTATTCCAGCAGTTCTATCCCGATCTTGTCCCACCTTGGTGGAAGGCCAATCTTGAGCAGCATGATGCTGTGCTCCGCATCCATCAGAGTTACCTGGAAGCGGGAGCAACTATCCTCAGAACCAACACGGAAGGTGCGAACAGATTTGAACTGGAAGCAACAGGATTTATCAATCGGGAGGAAGCAGTCAATAATTCAGCCATGGCTCTGCTAAAACAGTCGCTGGGATTTCAGGGCATTTCAGCAGGTAGCATCATCCCTGTGCGCAAGGAAGGACTCAGTGCCGAAGCACGAGCGTTTGCCTATGGACAGCAGGCCATCTATCTTTCAGACACAGGCGCTGGATTGTTTGTGCTGAGTGAATTTTCTGATGACGCCGAATTATGCCTGGCTATTGGCGCAATCCGACGATCTTCACAGAAAGAAGTACTGGCTCATCTCAGAGTTCAAGGAAGGCCCGACATACTCAAAATTGTAGCAACGTTACAGCACGTTTATCAGGAAGGCGCGCATTTTACAGGAATTCAAGTCCCGGTTGACATGCCAGACCTCATGGAACTGGTTGATAACATGATTGAAGAATTGGGAATTGTGAGTTTGTTACTCGATGAATCCTATCCCGGGGATACCGTGTCAGACCAGTTTGGCATCATCGCCCAAACCATACTGGAAAAAGACATTGCGATTCTCGGAGGTGGCCGACAGACCTCAAATCTTCATATTCAGAAAATGAAACAGTTTCATCAGGAAATTTATTTTTAACCCGAATACAGGAGGCTCTATGGATCTTTACAGTTATTCACGATTTATCAATCCGCTGGTTAAACGCTATGCAAGACTCAACATTGAAGGAAAAGAAAATCTGCCGGAACCGGGCAAATCATTTCTGATCGCCTGCAATCATTCCGGTGGGATGTGGTGGGATGCCTTGTGTCTGGTGACCAGCATGCCTGAACGCCAATTGCATTTCATTGCCCATCACTGGGATGGAACCATCAAACCCATGCGCGTCATGCTGGAAAGCGTCGGCTCTTATTTTCTTGCGCCCACACTGGATGAAATCAATGAGAATGATCCCGTTGTGGTTGGATTGAAACAGGGTAAAGCCATGTGCCAGTTTCCTGAAGAATCCTATCACACCTTCAGAAACCGTTATACCTTGTATCAATTCAGTGGACAGGTGATTAAATATTCTCATCTGGCCAACACCCCCATCATCCCCACTGCCGTTATCGGTGCGGAAGAAGCCGCCCCTACTTTCTGGGGCCCCAAGATCAAGGGGATTCCATGGCATATTCCGATGCATCCGCCCATCTATCTGCCGTTGCCCATTACCATTGAGTTTGGAGAACCCTGCACCTTGGCGGATCTGGCCCCAAAGGCCTCATCAATCCCCAGCAATGTGGATTATCAGGTGGCCGCCCGGCAATTGCGGGAAAAAGTAAGAGGACTCCTGATCAAATATCGCAACTGCAAAATCAAGGATATCCCCTACAATGACCAACAAGGATGGTGGTAAACATTTTAATATTACAAGGAGATCACGATGAAGAAAAAATCAAAAGTGGTTCTGTTGACAGGCTGTGCCAGCGGTATCGGTTGCCACATGACCAGAGCCTTGAGCCAACAGGACTTCAGAGTCATTGCCACGGACATCAATATGGACGCACTGGCTGAAAAAGCCAGGGAAGAGATGTGGAGTCCTGAAAAAGTCATGTTGGGAAAGCTTGATATCCGGGTTCCTTCGGATTGGGAGTATGTGCTGTATCAGGCGGCCCAGAAATGGCAACAACTGGATATTGTCATCAACAATGCCGGTTATCTGCAACCCGGATATATCCATGAAACATCCCCTGATGAAATCCGCAAACATATGGATATCAATGCCACTGGAACGATGATTGGAACACAGATCGCCGCTAAACGCATGGTTTCACAAAAACATGGACACATCATCAATATCGCGTCATTGGCAGGAATCGCTCCGGTACCCGGTCTCTCGCTTTATTCAGCCTCCAAATTCGCGGTAAGAGGTTTCTCACTGGCAGTCGCTCAGGAACTTCGTCCGCTTGGCGTTTATGTGACGACCATCTGTCCTGATGCGGTGCAAACCCCCATGCTGGATCTTCAGAAAGGCTATGAAGAAGCTGCCCTGACCTTTTCAGGTATGAAAACCCTGACGGTGGAAGACATTGAAAAAGCCATCATGAAAGCCATCAAACACCATCCACTGGAAATCACGATTCCTTTCAGCAGAGGCGGGATCTCCAAACTGGTGAACACGTTTCCGCAATTGAGTTTTCCAGCAGCACCACTATTGAAATGGCATGGGCGCAGGAAACAGGCACGAAACCAGAAACAGCAATCATCATGACGCGAAATAATTCTTGCCAGTAATTATGGGTGAACTTTTTTTATACGGTATTGCTGTATAAGCCGAGAGGATCGAATATTTTTTTCAGTGTATTTTTTCAAGATGGACTCACGAAGTGAATGAAGATATGTTTTCCCGATAACCCGAAAGACAGGAGAACTCATGAAAACCCAAAAACAGCTCAGTTTTGGAAGTCTTCGCCATGTCATTTCAACACACATTGAGAAATATCCTGATTGGCGACAGGAGCATAAAAGAGTCTATCGCGTTCACGATGCCGTGATGAGCGGTTTTGCCTGTATGTATTTCCAGAGTCCTTCCTTATTGCAGTT
>JADFZZ010000033.1 GCA_015232315.1 SAR324 cluster bacterium
CAGCTACTAACCAAGGTAATGCTTCAATACAAGGGATTTTCATACGTCCTCCTGGGGTGAATGGCGCTCAGAAAATTTTTATGCCAAATCAACACAACTCAACAGATGTTTTTTTCGAAAACCCAAGTAATTCCCTATTTCTCAAAAAACAACCCTTGATGAACTATACCCTCGCCAGTTTTAGAAATATTGGATGAAAATTGAGGAACCACGCTGATAAGTTGTAGCGAATTTTTGCATGAACTGTTGTGGCAAGTTCCAGTCAATTCCAGTAGCACACAGAATATCCATGAGTCAGGTAATGCATGAAGACAGCGAGTAAGGTAACGCCAGTATTGTCGCTTGTTACATGAAGCCTCGAGAAATATGGAATTGTTTTTTGTGTTGGCCTGATTGTATCGGAAAGATGTCCTTAACCGATCTTATTATAATTTCCGAATACCACTATTGTTTCTCGACAGTGGTAAATTCTCAGCTTTAAGTTCTCAGTTTTAATGAATGAATCACCCCTCCATAAACATCAGTTGCTGTATACTGACGTTTGGCGTTAATCCATCAACACAACATGAAACAAGGAATTGGTATGACAGGGAAATTTGAAGGGAAAGTGGTATTGGTGACTGGCGGAAGCAATGGGATTGGCCGGACGACTGCGCTCGCTTTTGCGCAGGAAGGCGCCACGGTTGTTGTTGCGGATATCCAGATTCAACAAGGGGAAGAAACCGTGAGCCTGATCAAAAATATTGGACAGGAGGCGCTCTTTGTTCACACCAATGTCGCTGAGGCCAAAGATGTTGAACGCATGGTGCATCAAACAGTGGCCACTTTTGGACGCCTTGATGTCGCCTGCAACAACGCGGGTATCGAGGGAAATATTGCTTCGATCATTGATTGCGACGAAGCAACTTTTGACAGAACGATGGCCGTCAATGTTCGGGGAGTGTGGCTCTGCATGAAGTATCAACTCCCGGTGATGCTCAAGCAGGGAGGGGGCTCCATCGTCAATACCGCCTCTGTTGCAGGATTATTTGGCAGTCCCAAAATGGGTGCCTACATTGCCAGTAAACATGCTGTGATTGGCTTGACCAAAACCGCGGCGTTGGAAGTGGGACGATCCCATATCAGAGTCAATGCGGTATGCCCGGGGGTGATCGAAACTGAAATGGCATTACGTGGATTTGGCGACAATGTGGAACTCACCAATAAAATGAAGGCAGTTAATCCGTCCAAACGATTTGGTCAACCACAGGAAGTCGCCAAGGCAATACTCTGGTTGAGTTCTGATGAAGCCTCATATATCAATGGACATTCACTCGTCATTGATGGCGGACTGACTATTCAATAAAGAATGTGCAAATAAGGAACACTTTCGCCTAAAACGACATCCCATAGGTAAATTCAACCCAGAATGGATCTACCTCTTCCGCACCTGCAATCTGCTGGATATCCGTAGCATAGGCGAATCTGAGAATCAGGTTGATGGGGAATCTCAATCCGAAGCGGCTGAGCAAGCGTAATTCAAATCCGGTACTGCGGCGTATTTGTTTTGATTCGAGCGTGCGCATATAAAAAATCTGATTGGAAACAATGACATCCGAATAGCTCATTTTTCCATCAAACTGCGAATAATCATAAAACAACGCGCCATGCAATAAGCGAAAATAAAATGGTAACAGCCCAATTCCGCGAAAGACTTCTTTGATTGGGAAGTCCCATTCCAGGTTGGATGCCTGATAACTTTGTGCGGTTTCCAGGTGATTACGGTAGCCCCGGATTAACATGTTGTATTTGGTATAAAACGCGGGAAGGGTTTCATTCTGGTTTAAATTGTGTCCCAAGCCAACATCCAGTTTCAACACATGATGCTTCCAGAAAAGTGGAAAAAATCTGGTCATGTTGGCCTGAAAAACCATCATCGTATTGGACAACTTTATTTCGTCGTTTCCTAGATTTTCAATGAGGATGTTTTCTTCCTTGATGGTGAATTGATCCTCATCCGGATTGAGATCTCCCACTTCCTGATACCTCTTGTCAAAATCCAGCGAATCCAACACCCTCAATTTGGGATTGGAACCCCAGGTTTCGGGATACATGGTAAAACTGGTGCTGAACCCAAATCCATTTTCTTCCTGAATCGACAAGGGATAATGGTAGGAATCGCCATATCCCAGCGATACTGAAAAACCAACCCGTCGGCCTGTGAACGTCCGTTTGCTGAAATAATCTTTCGGATCATGATACAGTTCTGGAATCTGATCGAGAGGTTTCAGGGTGAAGCCGGCAATCTGGCTTCGATGTCGAAGATTCATGGTTTCTGTAAACTCAGAGCCTTCAAACGGTTGCTGATGGCTGTAAAGCAGGCTGGCACTCAGAGCTACACCTTCCTCAGTTGTTTTGGATGCGGTCAAACTGGCTTCGTGGTAACGTTCCTGAAATTTCGGAACCGCGGCCGGACTCACATAAGCTCTTGGCAACAGCGACGACGACAGGGACAACGTTGGCGTCAACTGATCATTGGTGTAGGCCAACCGATGGTACCAATACTGTCCTTTGGCCAAAACCCCATACCAGGCATGATTTTGCAGAGGGTCTTCGCCCGAAGTGATCACTCCCGGCACATAGGTATCATCCTCCAGTTCCGCATAGGGAAACCAGAATTGTTGAGTGAACTCATGCATCGAATCATAAGGTTTTGGCGATGCTTCAATCTCATGGGACACCGATGCATCACGTTTCCTGCTCAATTCGGAACTATACCTCCAGGTTGGCGTGATGACTGGAAGTTGTTGTGATCGACGCATCCCGGGGTGCCATTGGGTGCTCGCCAGTTCAAGGCCATTGGTCGTGTAATTCTGAAAATACAGTTTTCCTGATTGGATCGCAGGCAGAGGCATGTAGGCCCCGCCCATGACATGGGTCACCGGCGATAATGTCCCTGAATTGAAATCATAACGATAAATGTTGCTCACACCTGAATGATCTGAACTGAACAACAGACCCTGATCCTCCGGTTCCCAGCGGGGAGTCGCCTGTAAATGCCCCTGTTCAATTTTAAGCAATTCCTGACCATTGGCCAAATCAAGCACCACCATTGATGTTTTCCCCTGACGGTCGGTCAAGGAAAAGGCCACTTTGTCGCCTTTGTGATTCCATTGAGGCGTCGAGACCCGATGATAAACGTAATTTGTCAATCCGAGTTTTTTCATGACTTTGAACGAATCGTCATTCTTTTGAATGTCATACAGCACCAGATTCTGATGTCCCTGATGATATTCCACACCAATAAACTCGCGACCATCGGGAGAAATATCAATATCTCCCAAACGGGCACTTGTCGTCAGTCTCAGTGTTGTTTCTGTCTGGCTGTCATACACATGCAATTCTCTAAAAGCATGAAGGCCCTGTTCATGAACCGAAGTATAAAACAGATGTCGTCCCTCGGGATGCCACACCGCGGAACTGGCATCCTGAGTGCTGATTTTCTTTCGCGATCCGGTTTTCAGATCCAGGAGCATGAACTGTATTCCCCAATCACCACTGTGATCGACATACGCCATGCTGGTTTCA
Organism: SAR324 cluster bacterium; assembly: GCA_015232315.1. Classification (NCBI taxonomy): domain Bacteria; class Deltaproteobacteria; species SAR324 cluster bacterium. Next base: position 3,568 of record JADFZZ010000033.1, read on the forward strand.
TCAGGAGACAGGGCAAATGTTTTTTGCAAATAACCATCTTCACGCATTGATTGTATCGGGGTGAATTCCTGGGTCTGCAAAACAGCCACCCGTTCCATCTGAACCTGTCGCTGAAATTCAATAAAATTTTCATATTCTCCCCCAACTTCTTGATTGGCAGGAGAAAACAGAATTCCCCAATAAGGTGGTAATTTGGCAATGTCATGATTCATATCCCTGACAAACCAGTTATCACCCAGATTTGCCAGATAGTTGACATAATAGGCACCATAAAGATAGCGGGCCGCATGCATCCCTCCCGGACGGAAGAAATCAAGCTGGTCCAGTCTGGTGAACTTGTCTTCCAGTGCCGCTAGCCGGAAAATCATTTCGGATTGGGGACTTTTTCCACGACCGGACTGGGTGAGTTCCGTTTCAAAATATACCGCCAGGCCTTCCCATAACCAGAAAGGCGCGAAATTGTTGGGGCCGTTCAACGCCAGAAACGCACCGTTTACTTTGGCATTGGGGGCAAAACCCGGACGTCCGAAGGCCTCTCTCAACCATTTGGAATAGCCAGCCACGGTATCCAGATGCAGGATGTGAAAATATTCATGCAGAATGAGCGCACGGAGCCAATCGCCAGATTCGTATTCAGCGATCGGACTGGAAATGTCCGGGGCATTGGGAAAGAGTCTCAGGATCGGATAAGGAAAATTCACCGCGTTTCCATCCTGTTCATCCTTGATGTCACTGATGATCAGATGGACTTTTTCTTTGGGTTCCCAGTCCACCAAGGGAGAAAGAATCTGATGCGATTCCTCACCATACCTGGCGGCCATCCCGGCCAGTTCTTCCAGACCTTTCTGGTAATGCACTTTAAGGTGGGGCGTTTCCAGAGTTTCCCATTCCAGATGTGTAAATTTATCCACGGTCTGTTCCTGTGCTGACACACAGTAAAGACTCGAGTGAAACAATAACACCGTAGTGAGCAATAAAACAATGACACGCATCAAGAAACGATCCACTAAGGAATGGAAAAGAGTAATTTGTAAAAGTTTGCTCGTGCCCTGGCCCCGTGGGGCCTGTTATCCATCAGGCGAAGCGTTGTTTTGCCCCCATTGGAGGTCGCTCACTTAGAACACAAATTCACCAACGGCCATTTCACATCCTTCCCAGTTGATTCGGATGTTTTCAGGATCCAGCAGTAGATCTTCCGGCGGCAAAAGTTCAGGAAAGCCTGTCCATCCTTTAGGACCGAAGAAGTCACCTGATTTTGCTTTTTCATCACAACAGGCACGGATAATGCCTAAAGCACCATCTTCTGCGGTTTGAGCATTTTCCATAATTGGACTATCAGTTTCCATACCTCCTGTTTCTATGGTTGGAAAACGCAAATTGGTCAAAGCAAGTCCCGGATGAGCCAGTAGCGATTTTACATTATTGATATGATGTTGCTCGAGTTTCTGTTTTAAACCATAGGTAAAGGCACAATTCGCTAACTTGGTTTGATGGTATCTTTCCCATCGTGGCCCGGAAAAACTTGAATTTTCTTTTTCATTTCCATTTCCGCCCAAATTTCCACCATTTTTTTCGAAGTATTTGATTTCTAATGGCTTACCTAACCTTGCACCTGAAGAATGATTGATTACACGTGCCTCACTGCTTTTCATCAATAAGGAAAACAGTTCCTTTGTTAACAGGAAATGCGAAATACAGTTAGTCTGCATTTGAATATCATAGCCATCTTTGGTGGCTTGATCTTTCAATGCCATAACAGCGGCATTATTACACAATACATCAATTTTCTCATATCTTGATTTGATTTCAGCTATTGCCTTACGAACACTGTCAAAGTCTTGCAGATCACACGTAATAGGATCAAATTTTCCTGTTGAAACCTCTTCAGTCAATTTTTTATAAGATGATGTTGAACGTTCACTGTCACGATTTAACAGCACAACCGAACCACCTAATCGGGCAATCTCTCTTGCGCAAACAAACCCCGTTCCACTCGTAGTTCCGGTAATGACAATCACTTTACCTGTCATATCCCCTGTGTGGTTTTTAATAACCTTTTCCAAATGAACTGTTTTGATTTCTTTTGTCATGGTAGGAATCTCCCTATTATTTTTCCAAGAGTGTACACAATACATCGGTTCAAAGCCAAAACAAACTTTCGCAAACGAACTGCGCGCTGTTTTCGAGTCAAATATGACTTAATACTGCTGATGCAAATAAAACATCAAAATAATCATCCTGAAAGGAATTTCTACTCCATCAGATTGGACAATATGAAGTTCAGGAAGTTGATACTCATTTTTCTTATCTTTTTCAAAGTATTTAAAGCATTACCCAGGCTTTTTTTCAATATACATGGCAACTCATTTCCATATAGATGATGGCTTCATTTATTTTGATATATTCAGGAGGGTATGTCATTTTAACCCAATCAAATCGCATGATTGATACATTAGACATGCATGCTTAAGAACTATTATTCTGCCAAAATACTATGCGACTCATCAGACAATATTCAGCATTTATCCGCTATTCCCTGTTGGGATTGCTTGGCATAGCCATAGCACTTCTCCTCTTACTTCATGGATGCGATGATATCCCGATAGAAGGCGGCAACCGTATCACCGCAGGGCGTATCACTGCCGGGCGCATCACTGCCGGGCGCATCACCGCAGGGCGCATCACCGCAGGGCGCATCACTGCCGGAGTCGCTCAGCCCAATACCCCGATGTTTGCCATCGATGCACAGGGGAACATCTGCAACATCGGTATTTCTGACGAGGAAGGCACCTTTAATTTTGGTTACGATTATGATGACCGGCCTCTGGAAGAACAACTCGCCGAGCCACGCAAAGACACCGCTTTTCGTTGTGAAACAGATAAAACCGGCAAGGTGTTTGTGCACAATCCAACGGTCCCCCTGCTGGTATATGGGGTATTGCCCTCTGCCAGTGATAAAAAAATCACAATACAGGAACTAGCCACTCAGCGCGGTGGTTGCACCATGGGTCGTGCCAACACCACCGCTCAGGGGCAATACCGGATCGTCAGTTCCATCGTGGTTACGGGAGAACCCACTGAAGGCAGTATCCCTGAACCGGTAGCAGCCTATGAAGATCCACCACCACCAGTGGAACAGGTGCTGAATGTGAATCCGGTCACACAGGCTTTGAGTACCCAGTTGCTGGGCAACAATGTGATCAGCAGTTTGCGTAGCGCATATTTCACCAACCCGTCCTGCTTCCGTGAAATTGGCAAGAATCCCGATGCGTTGGAAGTGAGACGTCGAATTTCTTCAGTTCTTAAAGGTCTTTCCAAAAACAGTTACAACACCAAAGCGGATGCCTTGACCGTTCAGGTATTTGGCTCTTCTGTCAGTTTCAGTCAGTTTTATAACGACAAAAATTTCCGTGCCCGGACCCCTCAGGAACCTAAAGGGGGCAACATGGCGGATATCCTGGTCGATACCATCATCCATCAGGACAAACTGAGAACGCCTGAAACGATCATCGCCAAAATCGGGGATCTTTCCGATCCGTCATATCCCTCAAAACTGCTGGATTCTACCGCGTTTCAGGCACGGGTTGCCGGCGTGATGATCGGGCAGGGCCGCACTGCGGCAGAAGCTGGAACCGTGGTGCAGGAAGGGATTAAAAGCACCGCGCGTTTTGCCAGACAAACAGGAAGAGCCTTTTCTGAAACAGACGCCCGTGTTGTGGCACTGCAAAACAATCTTTCCACCTACAGTCAGTCCCTGGAAACCGTGGCGCAAAAAGTTCAGTCTACAGGCGGTGATGCCATAATCCTCGAGGCCGTCATCAATGGAGTTTCGGACACTGCTTCCAAAGTGATAACCAAAACAAAAGCCACTGACAGCACCAAAGCTGGTACCGCGTTTAGCAACACGGTTATTTTGAGTCAAGATTCGATGCTCAATGCCAACACTTCCAGCAATACTGGAACCGCTAAATTTGCTTTGCCGCGCTTGCTCAATGGGTCCCAGAAAAACACCTTGATGGAAAGTCTGGCCCAGGAATTGGCTGCACTGGCGACATCCTCCACCGTGACCATGACCAGCGGCAAAGCCAATTTAGCCACACTCAAAAAACAAGGTGACAAACTCTCTGAGATCCTGGCGTCCACCATCAGCAGTAACCTGAGTTCCACAACCGGTATTTCCGATCAGCAAAAAGATATTATTGCCAAAGCTGCCGCGGCTGAAGTGACCAAATCGCTCAAGCCTTTCATGAATGATCTGTCAAAAGGCATCGTATCCACAGCGGCACTCAACACGGCCACCAACATGACCAATGCCCTGACAACAGGACTGACAAAAATTTATACGGGTGCAGACAGCCAGAATCTGTCAACAGCCACGTTGGGCAATTTGACTCAAACAGTGGCATCGACCGCTGGAACTCAACTGCGTAAACAGGATTTGAGTGGGGCCTCAACTACCAAAATGGGCAATCTGGTATCAAATCTGACAACTCTTGCCGTTGTCAGCACAGCCAAAACTGTCAGCTCCAATACAAATGATGACAATCAGGCCGCGATCGCCTCTGCCATTGCGGAGCAGATTCTGACTGAAACCGTCAAACTTGGAATCGACCTGACCGGGAATTCGCCCCCAGCCAAAGCCACGAACCTGGCCGGAAACCTGTCACAGTCTCTGGGGGCCGCTCTTTCGCAGACTCTGGACAATTCATCGGGGCGTAAAGGCCAGAATATGGAAGTAATGCTTAAAAGCGCGGCTTCCTCTGCTACCACATCCCTTAAATCACAGGTTGATCTGACCGGAACTGTCGATAGCACAGCGTTAGCCAGTATGACGGCAAAAGCCTCCACCCAGGCACAGAATTCCGCAAAAGCGATGGAATCCACCTTTCAGAAACTGGAAACCGCCGGAGCTGATCTCGGGTTAATGATGGATTCATTGCTGGAAAGTGATCTGGATGCCAGTGCGTTGGACAGCATTATGCAACAGGTATCCTCTGTAGTCGGAAAAAGCAGTGGAAACGCCAGTGCTTCTGTAGAATTGATTTCTGCGGCGGCCACCAGCGCCAACAAAATTCTTGAAGCCGGTGGTTCTCTGGATCAGGCCCTGCAAATTGCGGCGGTTTCAACGTCAGCCATCCAGCAGGTGGTTCAGGCGGGTGGCGCCAATCTGAATTTTGAGGATCTGTTCATGGCGACCAACACCATGGCGGAATCCACGGATACCTTATTGCAAAAGGGCGATGTGGCCAAAGCGATGAGTTCGATCAATGTCATTGCTTCAGTCGTTGTCGCCTCGGTCAATTCCAGTTCCAACAATGACGATGATGATCCTGATTTTGACGCTTTTCTGGAGAACCTTGGAGCGTCCATGGACCGTGGAGAAACCATTGTAGCGGGAAGTCTGGTCAATGATGCCACCATTATTTCACAGGCCCAAACTGCCCAAACCACGTTGGAGCAGGCATCTCAGGTGATACTTGCTGGAACAGAGGCTCCTGTGTTACTGGAAGTGCAACCGGTTTCCACCCCCACTTCGAATCGAACTCCAGCCTATAAATTTTTTACTGATCAACCAGGCAAACTGACTTATGAGGGAGGATGCTCCAGTACCACCACGGAGGTGCCCACTGCGGGGGATATCAGCATTACCTTCAATCAACTGAATGACGGCACCTATTCCAACTGTAAAATTTATCTAACCAATGCTGAGGGCGCAAAGTCTCTGGCTTTGACGGTTTCAACCTTTGTCATCAACACAGAGGCCCCAACACTGTCTATTGTAACCGGAGTGCCCGTAGTGACAGAAAACACCACACCCACAGTGGTGATCAACTCCAGTATTGCCGGCACTATTTCTTATCCGGGTCAATGCTCCAGTGCCAAGACAACCGCAGTGAAAGGTGACAACAGCATCGCTTTGAACCAACTCGCCTTTGGAACCTATTCAGCCTGCCAGATCAAAATCACCGATTCCCTGGGCAACCATTCGACCCTGACGCTGTCAGAATTTACCATAGGCACCATTTACCCAGTGATTACCGAAGTTACACCCGTACCTTCTCCTACGAATGATACGACTCCCGGTTTCACCTTCAGTTCTGATTTTGAAGGAACATTGAATCTGGCAGGTTCCTGTTTTGATACAGCACCTGATACGTCACTAACGGAAGCTGAGGATGGCTCGCTATTATATACAATCACATTCAATGGTCTGGCCGATGGAATGTACAGTGACTGTACTGTCAGTTTAACCGATGATGGCGATGATGAAAGCAACACACTGAACATCAATGAATTCACTATTGATTCTACGTTGGCAGGAATAATCGACGTGATTGCATCCACAGGGAATGGCACCTATACTTATGGCCAGACCATTGACATCCATGTGACATTCGATGACCTGGTGTATATTGATACTGATACAACACCTGGTATTGACCTTGATACAGGAACATCATCCGGAATAGCGAGCTATGTATCCGGCAGTGGCACCAACGAACTGGTATTCCGCTATACCATCCAGGCGGGTGATGTCTCCGCGGATCTGGAGTATATGTCAGGTTCTGCCATCAATCCCGAAGGAATTTTAACAGATGAAACGGGAGCGAGCGTTGCTCAAAACCTGCCAACGATTGGCAGTGGGAATTCGCTGTCGGATAATCAGGATCTGGTGATACAGGGTCTTATTGAAAGCACTTCTCCCACCGATAATCAAACGGACTTAAGCCTGAATTCATCGATTGTGGTTCATTTTTCAACCCCGATTGAGCCAACGTCGTTAACAACCAGCAGTTTCACTATCAATGACGGCACAGGAAATGTTTCGGGAAATGTCACTTATAATAGTACCGATTTAACCGCTACCTTCACCCCTTTCGGCGCATTACAGGATAACACTATTTACACCGCGACACTGACGACTGAGGTTCAAAGTGCTGATGTTCCGGCAATCGCGTTGCCTGTGAACTACACCTTCAACTTCACAACCGTGGATCTCAGCAGCTCATTGGTCGCGTATTATCCATTTACGGGAAACGCCAATGACGGTGGGATCAATGGACATAATGCCACAGTGACCGGTGCGTCTTTGACCACTGATCGTTACGGAGATGCCGATAGTGCCTATTTGTTTGATGGTTCCACCAGCGAGATGACTACCGGAATTGACAGTGTGTCACCGCCATGGACTGCGGCTTTATGGGTCAAGAGGCTCGATACCACAGAAACTTCCGCGGCCCTTCTTTGTGAGTCCACAGGCACGCGCTGTCTCAAACTGGAACAATTGGAGGGCACCAACAAAGTAGGATTGAGTGGAATCTCGGATTATTTTTTTGACTATGAAGCGCCAACAGGAATTTGGACTCATCTGGTCTTTTCCGCGGCTTCCAATGCCGTTTCGCTGTATGTAAATGGAGTGTTTCAAGACTCCTTGAGCATTGATGATTACTCTTTGCCGATTTACTATATTGGTAAAAACAGTGAGGGCAATGAGCGCCTCAAAGGCAGTCTGGATGAAATTCTTGTGTATAGCCGTGAGTTAACGGTCCATGAAATTCAGGATCTCTATACGGAACTTGACCGGGGTTTAGTCGCCTGGTATCCCTTCGACAGCACCCATACTGGAAATGATATCAGTGGCAATGATCTCAATGGAACCGTCACCGATACCGTACTTGCCGCGGATCGTTTTTCAAATGCCGAGTCCGCGTATGCGTTTAATGGTATCAGCGCTGATGTTCAGATTCCCCATAATTCGCTGCTGAATCCTGGTTCATCTTACACCCTCTCAGCCTGGATCAACGTGCAGAATCCAGGGCAGGATGATGGACTGATCCAAAAAGGCACCGATGGCTATTCGCTTGGTTTAAGCCAAGGTGCGCCGATGATGGATCAGCGTGTAGCTACTAGCACTTTGTCCACAACTCAATGGTATCATCTGGCCGCTGTGAACAGTGCTGGAACCAGAACGCTGTATCTTGATGGCGTTGCACAGACTCTGGCTACTGGAAGTACTACGTTGGTTGACAATGCAAGCGCGCTGATTCTGGGTAAAGACAGTGACAGCTATTTTGACGGGATCATGGATGAAGTCCGCATCTATAACCGACCCTTGGCACCTTTTGAAGTGACCGCGTTATTCAATACACAAGATACCAATTCCCCAAACTTCAGCACGGCAACAGTCTCCGCGGATAATAGTTATATTGAAATTGTCTTGTCTGAAGGGGTTTATGGAACTCCTTATGGTAGTGGCGCGGTCTCAATTGGTGATTGGGAACTGGTCTTTACATCCAACAATGGCGGTGCAACGGGGGCGATGATCACCAGTATTACCGATGCCGAGGGTAATCCTTTGACCGGAGGAGAAACTGTCATTCGAATACACATCAGCTACACAGGAACCCCCTCTGGTGTAGAAACCATAAGCCTTCATGCGGTCGCTAACGCGGTGTTTGATCAAGGTGGAAATCCGCTCATGATCACCCAAACCACTGGAACCCAGGTGCTTAACGACCAGACATCGCCTGTTTTAGCACAAATTTCCGCAATTACATCACCAGCCAATGACGCGACGCCCAATTATACGTTCAGTTCCAGTGAAGAAGGCACCATCACCTATGGCGGCAGTTGCTCCAGCGGTACGACTTCCGCGACAACCGGCAATAACATGATCACGCTTTCAACGCTGACCGATGGCACTTATAGCAACTGTACCATCCAGGTCACTGATGCCGCTGGTAATGCAAGCTCCTCATTAAGCCTGAGTGCCTTCACGATCGATTTGACTTCTCCCACCTTGGCTCAAGTGACCCCCATTCCGACACCTGCGGGAGACAACACCCCGTCCTATACGTTCAGTTCCAGCGAAGCCGGCACCATCACCTATGGCGGCAGTTGCTCCAGCGGCACTTCATCAGTGACGGCTGGCAATAACACGATCACCTTTACAACGCTGGCCGATGGCACTTATAGCAACTGTACCCTTCGCGTAACTGACTCGGCTTCCAACCAGAGTACCGTTCTGACCGTGAGCACCTTTGAGATTGATACCGTCAGTCCTTCAATCAGTTCGGTGTCATCCTCTGCCGCAAATGGTTCCTACAAACTGGGAGATACCCTGATTCTCAGTGTCACCTTCAATGAAACGGTGACGGTGACGGGAGGCTATCCGTTACTGACTCTCGAAACCGGAAGCACAGATCGCAGTATCCTTTATAGCAGTGGGAGCGGAAGTAATACCTTGAACTTCACCTACATGGTTCAAGCTGGAGACAATTCCGTTGATCTGGATTATACAAACACCTCCGCGCTCACGCTCAATGGTTCCACCATCCAGGATGCAGCCGGTCATAATGCCCTTCTGACACTCCCTACGCCTGGAGCGACTGGCTCATTAGCCTACAATAAATCGCTGGTGATTGATGGGATTCTGCCGATTGTCAGTTCAGTGTCCTCTTCCACCACAAATGGAACATATATTTTGGGCCAAAACATCAATCTGACTGTGACTTTTAGTGAAGTTGTGAACGTCACTGGCACACCCTATCTGACCTTGGAAACAGGAACTTCCGACCGCAACGCCAGTTATGCCAGCGGTAGCGGTACCTCCACGCTAGTCTTTAGTTACACGGTACAAAGTGGGGACAATTCAGCGGATCTTGATTACACGTCAACTTCCGCTTTGGCGCTCAATAGCGGCACCATCAAGGACAGCAACGGCAATGACGCGACCCTGACTTTGCCTGCTGTTGGCGGGGCTAGTTCGATTGCCGGACAAAAAGTTCTGGTTGTTGATGGGGTGATTCCCACGGTCAGTTCAGTTTCTTCATCCAGTTCTGATGGAACTTATATTCTGGGCCAAAGCATTAACCTGACTGTGATTTTTAGTGAAGCAGTGACTGTGACTGGAACGCCCTACCTGATCATGGAAACAGGAACCACTGACCGCAACGCCAGTTATGCCAGCGGTAGCGGCAGCACCACCCTGGTTTTCACTTACACCGTTCAGAGTGGCGACAATTCAGCGGATCTCGATTACACCTCAACTTCCGCATTGGCGCTCAATAGCGGCACCATCAAAGACAGCAACGGCAATGACGCGACCCTGACGTTGCCTGCTGTGGGTGGTATCAATTCCATCGCTGGACAAAAAGCGATTTTGGTCGATGGAGTGATTCCCACCGTCAGTTCGGTTTCTTCGTCCACCACTGACGGAACTTATAAATTAGGGGATAGCATTACCATCAGTGTCACCTTCAATGATGTGGTTACCGTGGCAGGGGGGACTCCATTACTGACCCTCGAAACTGGAAGCACAGATCGTAGCATTCTTTACAGCAGTGGGAGCGGAAGTGATACCTTGAACTTCACCTACCTGGTACAATATGGAGACAATGCTGTTGATCTGGATTATACAAACACCTCCGCGCTCACACTCAATGGTGCAACCATCAAGGACAGTAGCGGCAATGATGCGACTCTGACGTTGCCTACCGTTGGCGGTGCTAGTTCGATTGCCGGACAAAAAGCCATTGTGATTGATGGCGTTATTCCAGAAATCAGTTCGGTGTCCTCTTCCACCGCAAATGGAACGTATATTTTGGGCCAAAACATTGATCTGACGGTGACCTTCAACGAGGCTGTGATCGTCACTGGTGCACCCTACCTGACCCTGGAAACAGGAACCACCGACCGTAATGCCAGTTATGCCAGTGGCAGTGGTAGCACCACCCTGGTTTTCACTTACACCGTTCAAAGTGGGGATAATTCAGCGGATCTGGATTACACGTCAACTTCCGCTTTGGCACTCAATAGTGGCACCATTAAAGACAGCAACGGCAATGACGCGACTCTGACGTTGCCTGCTGTGGGCGGTGCTAGTTCGATTGCCGGACAAAAAGCTCTGGTTGTTGATGGGGTTGCTCCTGTCCTGGCGGAAGTCACTTCGATTGGTTCAACCACCAGCACAACCCCTTCCTATACCTTCAGTTCAACAGAGGCGGGAACCATCACTTATGGTGGAAGCTGTACAAGTGTGACAACCTCATCTGTTTCCGGAAACAACACGATATCGTTCACAGCTCTTACAGAAGGAACCTACAGCAATTGTACAATTCAGGTAACTGACGCAAATGGAGGAATAAGCAATTCACTGACTGTAAGCACTTTTACTGTGGATTATACAACGCCGACAGCGGGAAATACAGGCACACTTTCCACTTCAAACATCAGCGGAGGAAGTCTGACGTTGAGCTGGACAGCCGCGACGGACAACATCGCCACACCATCCACACTGACCTATTATGTGTATTATTCTCTGAGCAACAACATTTCTACTGTTGTCACTGCGGAATCCAGCGGAACTCTTGCAACCAGTGGAACCAATATTACCAGCGCCAATATTTCAGGATTGTCGGTCAGCACCCTGTATTATTTTAATGTAGTGGTAAAAGATCCCACGAACAATAAATCAAGCTATACTTCAACATCTGCGACAACGGGTAGTTTAACCACATTTTCAGGAATTCAAAGCAATGTAGCCATTTCCAGCCTCAGTGGCTGGACCCAATGTTATTCGGATACATACGCTAATGGAAGCACGGCTCTCAGTAGCATTCTCAGTGCTTGCAACAAGAACAATCTACTGATTGCCTGTCGTGCCACCAGTTCTTCAACACTGATCATTGCGGCTCACGCTCCCCGGGCTGATGTCACCTATGTCACTACGGCGGATACAACAACGGTTCATACCGCAAATGGAGTGGATTGGTATTATAACACCAGTCAGGCTTGGGGCTTTGCTCACACGGGTGATGGGGTCAGTAAAAATTCCTGTGATACAGCATCCGGAAGCTATCCGGGTGAAAGATTATGTTTTCATACCAGTAGCGGTAATATTTCAGGAGGCTATCGCTGCGGTTCAACCTTAGGTCTGAACGGAGACGTTAACTATGAACGGATGATTTATCATGCGGATTAATAGATTTTTGCCTCATTTGCTATTTCAGCCTCATTTGCCTGCGAGACATGTTTGAGTGAAAAAAAGATATGGGATTATGCGGCTGATTTGGTGGTTGGTGCCCACAAAACTTTAAACATGGTGGTATCCTGGCAGGTTTTCAAAAGCCTGGAGGAAGGCCACAGTCTCGCGCTCCAGCACATGGACAGGACCTTCAGGGAAATGTTCTGGAACATTCTGCTCAATATCGTCCTCATCACCGCCTCAGTGTTTGCGTTCCCCAGGTTTCTGGACTCCTATTCTGCCACCTTGTGGATCACCCAGGTTTATCTGGGATCGGTTCTGTATGGCGTTATCCGTTTTTTATATAATTTTGGAGAAATATTCGGGTTTCTGAAATATCTGCTGAAATACCGTCTGGATGCCCTGCATTACTGGATCGCCAGCAAGATTGAACCGGAAGTGCACCAAGCCTACAAATCCATGGCCATGTGGAAAAAAATGGTGAGCATTCTGGGAGGCGGACCTTCACGTCAACAATACATTGCGTTGCAGACCAACATTATTCTGCATGCGATTTTCAAGAAAATGATGGCGTCCTTTGTGATGTTATTGCTGTATGTGGTGATTTTCAGGTTTATGATCGCACCGAAACTGATTGAAAATATGACAGGATTGAATTTGATGCAGGCCAGTCTGTTACCCTTGAGTGTCAGTGCTGATTATTATTTCGGGACACATTGGGAAGCCTGGATACTGGCCTTCAAATAGATTTTTTGCAATTTTCTGATGAAAACGAGGGTTCCAGATATTCCACCTGTGAAGCATTCACCCCACCAGACGGAAGTCGGATTGTTTTCAGTGCGGATTCCCCTTTCATGACGGGTCCCAAAAGAACTTCTTCATCCCTGATCTTGCCGTTTTCAAGATGAACCCTGATCGTGGTTGTTACGTCAGAAGCATCGCATTGATCGCTCAGTTCATAGGCAATGACCGTGGCGGTAACAGTGCTTTTGTCTGCGGATTGATAGGGTTCAAGAATATCAAAATGAATATCGGCTCTGTAACTTTCTGTTCCGCATCCTGCGAGACTCACTACAAAACTGGCGATCAACAGGCATGATCGAGCCTTGAGTGAGAAAAATGAATCTTTCATAATTTTCCTTGCTTGTGATGAACCCCTGGTCACGAATGAACATTCGACTCTCATGCAAAAAGCATAACATCCAGTTGCTGGGAAAATTATTTAAAGGGAGATTATTCACTTAGTTTATTGAAGTTAATAAATAAAAAAAATATATTTTATTAAGGATTGAGGCCGCCCCGGGGCTATTCAGTTCTTCTGCTTTTGAGGGTCAACCGGATGATAGGCGGGGATTACAGGCCAATGTCGTCAACTTAAGGCGTTCTTCGCTGGGGAATCCCCATTTTCAAAGGGGGCATGGGGGATTTAACGCTCAGAATGACATCCCCCTAACCCCCTTGAACCAAGGGGGAATTGAAACACAGCACCGTTCAGAATGCTTAAGTTGATGACATTGGATTACAGGCCCCGCCAATTCCACAATCGTATGTTTGATGGGCACGTAGTCCCGTCCTGCCTGATAACTGAACAGCCCTGACTGAGTCAGGAGTTCATTGACATGTTGATAAGTAATGCTACTATGCGTCGTTTTTGTGCTCAGCATGGATCGCTGAGTAATTTTTTCCGTGAGGAAGAGTAACCTGTGAATCTTGGAAAATCATGAATACGAATTGGATTCAGAATTTATTTTTGCCGATCATTGAGTTTATTGCCAGCAATCATGTCGTTGAAGCGCTGATTGGAATCGCAATCATCATTTTCGGAATGTTTTATGTCTATCCCTGGATCAATCTCCGAAAGGAACTTCTTCGGAGAACCAGGGAACTCAAGGCCAAACAGGCAGAACTTAAAACAAACGCGACCTTTCTGACCAGGGACCAGATTTCGATTGAAGGCTGGCATAACACCTTACAGCATTTGTGGGTTGAATTTAAGGAAACCCTGCATGAACAGGAAGTTTCTCCGGGAGTTCTGAGAGTCAGGGCTACCCTGCCAGCAGCCGCTTTTTTCTCACCCCAGTCTGTTGTCGAAACCTGGTTACACACGGATTTTTTCAAACACTTGCCGGGAATCCTCACAGGCCTTGGAATCATTGGAACTTTTTCCGGATTGATCATTGGTCTGACAGGATTTCATGTGGACAATCCCACCCAGACCACTCAGGAATTACAGGGACTCCTCGGTTGGGTCATGAAAGCCTTTACCGCTTCCTTTCTGGCCATTGCCTGTGCCATCATCCTGACATTCATTGAAAAGATTCTGCTAACCAGGGCCTATCGCTATCTGGAAAATTTTACCTGTGTGGTGGATGCACTGTTTGAATCCGGGGTAGGTGAGGAATATCTGGCTTCGCTGGTCAAGTCTTCCCGGGAAAGCACGGATCAGGCAAAGCATCTCAAACAAGGCATGGTGGACGACTTGCAACGAATTATGGATGGGGTCGTCGAGGCGCTTAGAAAAGACTCGGAAAAAAACACTTATGAACAAATCCGTGAACAACGGGTCCAATCAGAAAAAATGGCCACAGAACTGGCAAACGCGATCACAAAAAGTATTCAAAAAACGTTTGAGGGGCCGTTGAAACAGATCACCAAATTTTCAGGCGATGTCGGCAACAGTCATGTCACAGGGTTGCAGGATCTGATCACCATGTTCATGGGGCAACTGCAAACAACAGTGGGCAGTCAAATGGGGCAACTGGATTCCATGATGGGGCAATCCGTCAACTCCATGCGGTCCATGCAGGATAATTTTGCGGGATTACTCAACAATCTGGGACATGCCGGGCAGGATGCGACCAACAGCATCAGTGTGCAATTGAAAGACGCATTGTCTCAGGTTCAGGCAACTCAAACTTCAATGATACAACACATGGAAGACATGCTGACCAGGATGAGCATGAACTCTACAGCGTCCCAGTCTGAACTTCAATCCATGACCCAACGGATGGTTTCTCAACTGGATACACAGATTCAGGGAATGGTCCGGGATCTTCAGACTCAGCGGGAATCGCTTGATGAGCAAGGTCAGCGTCAAATCAGGGACGTGATGGAAACAGTGGCTGTTCAACAAAACAGGCTGATGACAGACTTCAGTCAGCGTTTTGATGATCTGCTGCTCCGTGTGGATCAGCGTAATCAACAAACCTGGCAATCCATCACGGAAATTCAGCAGGAATCCGCGGCAACTCAGGATCGAATGAAAGTACAGGGGATGGAATCCATTGAGTCACAAAATCAGGTCATGCAAACCTTTATCGGCCAATTCAAACAGGAAGTCGACCGTATGGTGAGTTCCACCCATACCGCGGCTCAGGCGATGGGCCGCACCGCTGAACGACTGGATGTTTCAGTGAATCAAAGTGCTACCACCTTATCGGGTACTGTTCAGAAAATGAGTGGAATCTGGGGCGACTTCAATAAAGCCAGTGAAACGCTGCTACAAGCCACCAGGCAGGCTGATCAGGGGTATGCAAAGCTGTTGGAATCCACTGGAAATATGGGGCAGACTTCCACCGTCTTACAGCAGGTCGCCATGGATCTGCACCACATGAATCAGGAATACCGTCAAACGCATGAGCAGATATTGCAGATGACTCAAAGTTTACAGAGCATGCTCGAAACCTCTAAACGGGATGTGAGCGTCAACAGAAACCTGCTCGATCAACTGGAAAACTCGGTTGAAAAAATCCAGTCCTTTTCAGAAAACACTCAAGCATTAATCCACGCGACCAGGGAATATACCACACAACTGGACGATACCCTTTCCTCCGCGTTTGAAAATTTCGGTGAGGGGGTTGCCCGCAGTTTGCAAACATCCAATCAGGAATTTCAAAAAAGCCTCAAGGAAGCCGCGGATATTCTCAGTGAAGTGGCCGCGGAACTGCAATTGGCCCAAAATTCCAGCAGGAGAAGTTGATGTTTCGTTCTCCCTCAATTCCCGTGAAGTCTTCTGATGAAGGCGAAAAACCTTTCTGGATCTCCTATGCGGATTTGATGACCGCGTTGATGGTTCTGTTTCTGGTGGTGATGTGTGTGACACTGCTCAATGTGACACGGCAAATCAACGAAAGTCTCGCTAATGAAGACATTCGAAAACAGGAAATCATGACATTTTGTCAGGATCTTCAACAAATGCTTGGTGCCAATGCAAAACTGTCTTCGATCCAGGTAGATTGTGAGCGGAAAAAAATCAATTTTGGAACAGAGGCACTCTTTCCCTATGCGGATTATCATATTTCCAGTACCACTCAGGGAAAGCTCCGTTATTTTGCGTCCGAACTGCTCAAGGTTGCGGAAAGTCCAAATGGCAAACGCTGGTTAAAACGAATCATTGTGGAAGGATTCACCGATTCCAAGGGGTCGTATCTCTACAATCTTGATCTGAGTCTCAAACGTTCTCAATCGGTTCTTTGCTCACTGATTTCACCAGATCAATCATCCGTTCTGACTTTGTCGGAAAAACTGCAAATCCAGAAACTCTTTCTGGTTGGAGGCTTTTCCTCAAATTCCAGCAAATCTTCCGCGGATGAAAGTCGGCGTGTTGAATGGAAACTGGATTTTTATGGTTTGACGGAAGAGCCTGTCAATGCTCCGGAAACATATCAACTGACCATGCAGGGTTTGTATGCTTTGGATAAACAGAGTTCCATTCCTAAAGCATACGCTCTCAGAGGATTGGTTGGAAACGAATATACAGGTTCAGAAGAGTTCCTCAAAGCGGTTGAAACTGTTTTAGGCCGGGACCTTGTTCTGAAAAACAGTGAAAATCTGCTGGATGTTGCCAGTAACTTTGGTCGATGCCAACTATAACAGCCATGAGTTCTATGTCTCAAACATCACTGGCCCGGCGGCTCGAATTGATTCAGCAAAACTGGGATTTGAAATACAATCCATTTCCCGGAGAATCGTTGAATCCGTTGCTGGAAAATCTGATTGAAACCTTTCATCCTTCCGGAGAGCTGCACCGGGCGTCGCACCAGATCATTGCGTCACTGAGAAAATTGAAAGATTACGGTGGATATTCGCTGCAAAAACGGGATTTGTTTTTCATTAGTTTGGGCCTCAATCACGAAGATCCAGGCTTGTTTCCTGATGCGTTAAAACTGATAAACAGCCCTCTGTTTTACCAATACTGGGGACGTTTCAAAGAGTCCTGGCAAGAATTTGAGTTGAATTCCCTCCATTGGCGCAAACTACTCATTTTTGGTTATTTCCGGTTCATTCCATCCAAAGGTACAGGAATCGGACAGCAAAACTGGGAAAATATCCGCCAGTTTCTGGCTGAGACCTTTGATGAAATGAAACGTAGATCCAAACCTCGAGTCTGGATTGCTATGCTGGAACAGCATCTCAATTTATTGCAATCCAATCCCTGTCAGCCCTATGTCATGGAATTTTTGAAGGGGGATCACGCTCGTCTGCAAGCCCTCAAGGAACAAATGAAAATGCCCGAAGATGGCTGGTTCTGGTCTGCTATTGTGTTTTCAGCGGTTCATGAATCCATTCACTATGACGACAATCGCTTCAAGGAAATTCTGGCATTGCCAGAGCGTGAACCACCAGAAGAACGTCAACAGGAACCATGGCCGTTGATCTGTGCAGAACTGGAACGTCATTCCTTGTATCTGCATGAAGGTCTGGGTTTGTTAATGAACCGCTATCAACAATGTTCAGAACATAGACTCCATCCGGGATTGTTGACCGTGATTCTGCATTACTGGAAAAATCCTCAACGGGATTCCCGTTCTCCCGAATGGAACAGGGTGCTTCCTGAAACCAGATTCATGGTGACAGGCTGGTTGGTGAATGAGGATTTACAGGATTTTTTTGAAATGATTGAACAAGATCCTGTCAACTGCAAACGGATGATTGATTTCTGGAATCGCTATAGCCAGCAGGTTTCATATTCCAGGATCATGCTCAAACCCATGGTTCGTCAACAGGAGGAATATGTGCCACTGATCACACGCAAGAAAGACCGGTTGGGTACCCTGGATAGCAATGGAAAATCCAACACACTGCTGATGAAGCTTGGTTCCTCAGTGTTTGTGGAATTTTCCGGAGCAGGCAATGGATCCTATTTTTATTCCATTTCCAGGCTCCCCTTCGAGTTTGATCAGCAGTCCATCAGTTCTGATCTCAAAAAAGAAGATCCCGGTAAATTAAAAATGCTCAATACCAACAGAGAATCTGTAAAACCCCGATTGATTCAAACCCCTCAAATCTGGGAAAATGAATTATCCCGCCAGTTAAATGCTCTGGGTATGATCCCGGATGCTTCCCGGTAAAACAGCAAAACATAGGGGAAGCGTTCAGCCGTCAGCTATCAGTTTTCAGAAATTATCAAAGACTTGAAGCCTAACGATATTTTCTGCTATTGAATCATAATGCTTCTGAGGCGCATAAACACTGAAAGCTGAATACTGAAAGCTGAAAGCTTACAATTAAACAGCCCTGGGTTTTTGGGTTGATCCTTAAAGGTTTTGGCAATATCAAGGCGTTTTCCCAGTTGTTCCCGGACAAAGTTCACGTAGGTTCCCATGAGTTATTTCAAATTTTCCTTATCTGAAGAACTCCTCCAGATAGCGCAAACCATCCATGACGCCGGAGGCAACGCCCTGCTTGTTGGCGGCGCCGTGCGGGATTTGTTGCTTGGTTCCAGTTCCAAGGACATGGACCTCGAAATCTATGGGATTTCTCCTGAAAAACTATCAGGAATTTTATCGTCCTTTGGTGCGGTCAATGCGGTTGGAAAAAGTTTTGGTGTTCTTAAATTATCCACAGCAGAAGGAGAATATGATGTCAGTATTCCCCGCAGGGACAATAAAACCGGCAAAGGCCACCGCGGATTTCTGATTGAGGCGGATCCTGAAATGAGTCAGCAGGAGGCGTTTTCCAGGCGTGATTTCACCATCAATGCCATTGGGTTTGATATCTGTCGTCAGCAATTGATTGATCCGTTTCATGGAATTCAAGATCTGGAACAGCGACTCATCCGGCATGTGGGTGCTTCCTTCGGCGAAGATCCGCTCAGGGTCGTGAGAGCCATGCAATTCGCCGGTCGTTTTGAATTTGAAATCGCTGAACCCACCGTTCAACTTTGTCAACAGATGGATTTGACCGAACTGCCTAGAGAACGGTTGTTTGGAGAATTCAACAAACTGTTTCTCAGAGCAGAAAAACCGTCACTGGGACTGAAGGCCGCAGAGCAGTTGGGTATTTTGTCAATATTTCCTGAACTGGATGCGCTGAGAGGCGTTCCGCAGGATCCGGAATGGCATCCCGAAGGAGATGTCTGGGTACACACCCTGATGGTGATGGACGAGGCCGCAAAACTGAAAAACGGCAATGAAACGGAAGATCTGGCCCTGATGTATGGCGCCTTGTGCCATGATTTTGGTAAACCGCTCACCACGGTGTTTCAGGATGACCGCTGGCGGAGTCCGGCACATGAGTCCCGTGGAACTGAGCCAACCCTTTCGTTTATGCACCGTTTGACAGATCATCAGGTTCTGATCGACAAAGTGGTTCTTTATGTTCAGGAACACCTCAAACCCGCTCATTTTTATAAAGTCAGGGAACAGATCCGTGATGGCGCCATCAGGCGGCTGGCATTGAAAATTAATATTCCGGATCTCCTCAACGTTGCCACTGCGGATCATTTCGGACGAACCACACCCGATGCGCTTGCCCGTGAATTTCCGGCGGCGGAATGGCTGCTTTCACGGGCACAATCCCTGGAAATCAACGCAAGTGCTCCCAAACCGATATTGATGGGCCGACATCTGCTGGAACTGGGCATGAAACCTGGCCCCGCAATGGGAAATTTACTGAAAGAGGCCTTTGAACTTCAGCTTGATGGAGAACTGACCACTCTGGAATCCTGTCTTTCATGGGCCAAACTTCAGATTTGTAACGGACTGGTCGAATAGACACACATGGATGTCTTGCTGATAATAAATTCCCGGATTTGCCTGTAAAAAAGTTCTTGTAGTTTCCTGACAAGATGACTAAGTTTCCAGCGTTTGGCGAAGGTTTCGCCCTTCTCAATGGTGAGAAGAAATCAACTGTAACCTGTAAAGAGAGAAGACAATGAAAAAATGGTTAGCTTCCGGCTTGATGGCTTTGGTATGTCTGGGGATCGGTATGAATGTGAATGCGGCTGGGGACGCAGCGGCGGGAAAAGCAAACTTTGCTGTTTGTTCAAGTTGCCATGGTGCGAATGGTGAGGGAAATCAGGCATTGAATGCGCCCTCTATTGCGGGACAGGAAGAATGGTATGTAGTACGACAACTTCAAAATTTCAAAGCTGGAGTTCGTGGATTGCATCCGAAAGATATGTATGGCGCACAAATGCGACCAATGGCAATGACTCTGGCCGATGAGAAGGCAATTGAAAATGTCGCGGCTTATATCCAGACACTGAAAGCAGTAAAACCCGTGGCTACCGGTTCAGGAAAAGTCGATGCCGGAAAAGCGGTTTTTATGGTATGCTCCAGTTGCCATGGACCAAATGGTGAAGGAAACAAAGCACTGAACGCTCCCAAATTGTCTACTCTGCCAGACTGGTACATCGTTCGCCAGATCAGCAATTTCAAAGCCGGTATCCGTGGTGCTGATCCCAAAGATATTTTTGGTGCTCAAATGCGACCAATGGCCATGACTGTTGCCTCCGATCAAGCAGCGGCTGATGTTGCGGCTTATATCAACTCCCTCAAGTAAGCAGTCTTTCAGGCTCCCTGCCTGGGGGCCTGTCTTCTTTTTCAGGCAATCCCTGAAAACTTTCCCAAAAACACATAGATCCCTGTTCATGCCTGGAATGGTCATGATCCTGTGGAACATACGACAGAAGACTGATCTTTTTGAGCAATGGAAGTCTTTGCCATGACCAGGAGAGGGCGCAATGTCATCAACTTAAGCATTCTGAATGGTGCTGTGTTTCAGTTCCCCCTTGGTTCAAGGGGGTTGGGGGATGTAATTCTGAGCGTTAAATCCCCCATGCCCCCTTTGAAAAGGGGGATTCCTCGGCGAAGAACGCCTTAAGTTGACGACATTGGGAGAGGGCGACCAGCGGGTTGCCCCCTACACATAACAATCAATCAATTTTTGCGGGATAATCGGCTGGCGTCATAGGCACATAACTTTGCGTTTCAACATCATACAAATACAACGGATCGCTGATCCGATAGGGATCAATTCCTTCATCACGCAAGCGGGATTTCACAAATTTGAGTGTGCCTGTGGTTTCCATGCGTGACACCAGGCGTACCACCCGGGGACGAGCCGCTTTGGTGAGGTTCTGTTCGACATGCTTAAACAGTGCTTTCCCATCAAAAATTTCATCCGGCTTTATTTCCAGACACACCACACCCACCCGTCCTTCACGTCCGGGCAGAAGCACACCATAGGAAGTCGCGGCGGCCACAAACGGCAATTGACTGATAATTTCGCCAACCATTTCTGTTGAAACATTTTCACCCTTCCAGCGAAAGGTGTCCCCTATCCGATCCACAAACCAGTAATCGCCATCTTCATCCATGCGCATCAAATCCCCGGTAGAAAACCAGGCATCGCCATCTTTGAACAAATCTCGCAGAATTTTGCTGGCAGTGGCCGAGGGATCCATGTAGCCATCAAACTTTCCGGCAGGATGTTTGTCATCAATCCGGGCGACCAGAAGTCCTGTTTCATTGGTTTCACAGGGCATCGCCCGCCCCTTGGAACTGATGATGAGTTGCTGGGTTTCCGGATTGAACCGGATCAACTGGATTCGTCCGGGATCATACATGGGCCGCCCGACACTACCGATTTTTTCGCCACTGAGATTCACCAGGGCTACATTGCCTTCCGTTGAGGCATAGAATTCAAGAATCTTTTCAGGATGGAACCGCTCCATCACATCCTCCCAGACATGCTTCTGCATGCCATTTCCCATGAACAAACGAATGGAATGATTTTTTTCATTCGGAGTTTCCGGCGCATTGATCAGATACCGACACATTTCTCCGACGTAGCCCACCACACTGACACCATAGCGCCGCACATCGCCCCAGAAGGAGGACACCGAAAATCTGGGAGCCAAGGCCAAACGGGAGCCCCCAATAAGCGCCCCACCCACCACGATCATCAGTCCTGAGGAATGATACAGAGGCAGACAGCAATAAACGGTGTCACGGGTGGTAAGCGTTGCGGCTGCGGCAGTTGCCAGGGACGCCATGCACCAGCGCCGGTTGGTAACTTTTACCGCTTTGGGCATTCCGGTGGTTCCTGACGTAAAAATAAGCATGGCCAGATCTTCTGACCTGCCGGCATTGAGAGGAAATGGTGATTCAAACTTATCAAGATCTTGTTCAATATAGGGATCGAACGAAATCAGTCCTTCAGGCAGTTTTGTCTCGTCATCCGCCCCGAGTATCCATATTTTTTCAAGACCCAGATTGTCCGATAAACCATCAAGATGCTCTTTGTCGGCAATCAACATCCTGACTTGTCCGGTCATAAGAGCCTGTTTGAAGGAAAAGCCCCTTGATTCCGCATTCAACAACACAGCCACAGCATTCATACGATTCAGAGCGGCCAGTGTTGTCAGAAAATCCGGATGGTTGTTCATGTAGATTCCCACATACATTCCCGGTTTGACACCGGCGTTGATTAACCCTGAAAGAATCTGGTTGACCCTGTATTCGGCCTGTTTATAGGTGAACGCGTTGCCTTCCCACAGAAAAAAAGTGGCCTCAGGAATGGCCTGTGACTGTTCTGTCAGAGCTGAACTCAAACTGATATTCAAACCGGATTCCTGAAGTTTCCAGATTTGAGCGATTCTGGGAAGTTGCCAGCGAAGGACATCAATCATTTCTGACGTTTCCAGAGAAACATTTCCCAGACGATTCCACACCCCATCAAACATTTCAGTTGCCGCATCATACAAATTACCCATGAAACCTTCACGAGGGGTATGATCCTCTGTTTGCTCATGTTCGATATTTTCAGGATTAAAATTGGGTTCTTTGCCTTTGCCTTCAATCCAGTGAGTCCATTCATACACGGTGGGCCAGGTGATTTTCAGTGCTTTGGAACCGACCACCAACCCGAAATGCCCTGCTTTGAGTTCGATTTCATAAAGACTGGCATTGAGTGCAGCATTCCTGATGGCTCTTACTGACGCCGGACGGCCAAATTCATCACGACTGCCGACAAAATACAGCACGGGACAATAGATATCAGCCAGAGTGACCGAACGTCCATTGATCACAACCCCGCCTGAAATCATCCGGTTGTTCACCACCATTTCATCCACGAATTTGCGCAAGGCAGGTCCCGGCCACGCCACAAAGCCTTCACCACCAAGAAATCTACGCTGACGTTCACGTTTTTCGAGAGCCTCCCTGTCGTGTAGAACTTTGAAAAACCCCATGATCTGTTGAAGTTCCTTGGTACCACTCATCAATTTAAAACCAGTGCTGGACATGGCACCTGTCAGACCATCCATATATTCCAGTGGTTTGGTGAGAACCTTGCTACCCCTTTGAATCACCTGCTGGGCGACACTTTCCTTGATGTTGGGGAGATTCCGGTGCAGATTCACAGGACTGCCGAAGGTGACCAGCGAGAGGATTCCCTCCGATTTTCGATAGGCGGCGCATTGATATGCGAACATGCCGCCCTGAGAATAACCGATGAGATGCACATCTTTTCCAGTTGCGCTGCGAATCCGGTCAATGGAGTCACTGATCGCCAGTATATGATCATCCAGTGTCCGATCCATGCCACCTTCCTGATGTTCCGGCGCGCCGAAGTCTGTGAGCCAGACATCCAGGCCTTGAGCGACCATCCAGGCCACAGCACTGAGTTCAGGTGAAATATCATACACTTCCGATGCAACCATTAAGGGCGGAACCAGTAAAATGACTGGTGCGTTGTCTTTTCTGGGAGTATCGCCTTCGTGGACATACCGTCTGAGTTTGTAAACCTGTGTGTCATGTAAAATTGCGAACGGTGTTTGGTAAGGCGCACTCAGACGACCTTCTTTCAGCAATTCCATCGCATTTTGAGCCCCTTTTTGAAAAACACGGACTTTGCGCTGTAACTGACGAACAGTTTTAAAATTCCTTGCGGTTTCCAGCATATTTCCTCTATGAAAAAGATAAACAAAGCACAGTTATTTCCTGTACTCTTTGTTTATGGCGTACCACGCTGGTTTTTTCAATGTGATTTTTTTCACAGACTTCCATTCTAAGTTTTGTGGGACATTTCAAAAATCTGAATTATTTGTTGTGAAGCTGTATGAATCCGAATGAAGAACCCAATGATGATTTACTGAGCAATGACATCTACATGGATCAGGATCTGCTTGCAGAGATGATCGATGATACTTTTTCCGCGCATGATGTGGAACCGTTTGTGCAGAACAGTCAGAACGAATCCAGAATTCCGCCTGAGATTCTGACTTCTGAAAAAAAAGAAAAAACGCTTCCCGTCCATAAAAAAAAGACTCCACCTGTTTCTCCACGGGCCGTGGCCAAGCCTGTGGAATATAAGGCGAACTCTACACTTTCTGAAAAATTGGCTGTCTTTCTTTCGAATTTTTTTACCGGAAAAACCAGAGATCCGATTACAGTCCAGTCCTGTGAGAAACAGGAACTACTTTATGAAAACTTCAGACTGCTGGAAGCAAACACAACCTATTACATTCTGGGGTATTGCGGGCAACAAAAGCAGCCCTTCATCTGGCATATTCCTTCAAGTCTGGTCCTGTTTCTCTGTTCGCTGAATCAGGATGGTCAGGATGTTATTTCCTGGAGTGTGACAGACAAACCGGAATCCGCGATGTTCATCCGCTTTGGTGGAATAGTAAAACAATGGAGTGAAGCCCTATGTCCGTTGCTAGAACCCGGAACCGGCTATTTGAAAAAGTTTGTTCCAACATTGAAACTCAGCCAGAAGTTGATCACTGAAAAACAGCATTTAATGGTTCTGCAGTGGAATATTTCCAGTCAACAGGAAACCTTGATTTTACGTTGTGCCATCCCCGTTGAGGAGTCCGCATGAGTCACAGAATTATTTATCCCCTCACAGAGCAGACCCGAAAACGGTTGGAAGAAATCATACAGCGTGTCCGCAACCAGCCTCCGGCAACCAACCATGCCGATGATTATGCTGAAACTGTGATTGAAATCTCGGATCAGTCGATTGACTTTATTTTTTTGGAAACCGCGGAATTACTTCAACTTGGGCCATGGGCCACCCGAATTGTTCACCTGGGAACAGCCGCCAGCAAAAGTGGTCTGCACATGATTATTCGCAAAGTTGTTCACGGATTAACTTCGGAACAGTTTGGCCCCCTGACGGAATTTCTGGAAGAGATGCTGATCATCAGAGAAAACAAGGCGTATTTCGGCATTCCGATCTCAGATGATTTCGCCGGTCGTTTGTATCAAAACATAGAACTCACCCGCAAGGCCCCTCCGCCGACCCAACACACACCGTTGTGCATGGAATTGCAGAAAGAACTGCTCGATGTTGTGCTGGATTATGGTTTTCTTGAAGCTGCCAGAAGGGTCGATGCCGGCAAATGGGCGTTTCGCATAATCCATTGGGGAATTGGCCTGGTGGAAAAAGCCGTTCATGGAATGATTCACAAGATCATGCCATCCCTCAACGATCAGGAAATCCTGTTGTTGTCTGACAGACTGGAAATGCTGCTGATGATTCAGAACCACTAAGAGCCCCTGATGATTAAAGACGCTGAAACAAACAAGCTGGACTTCCAGCAGTCCATGAAAGAAATGCTGAGACAGGAAGAAGATGCCGGCGAATTGAAAATATCCAAAGTCGCGGTGATGGTTTGTTTGACAGGCTGGTTGTTCGGTCTGACGGTCCTGCTTGGATTCAATGTCAGGCTGGGTCAGATTTTATGCGCCATTGCCATGGTGTACGCTGTCTATTACGCCTTGATCATCAAGATCATCCAACGTGGAAAATATCATCCCTGGATCAAGTATGTTTCCAGCACTCTGGAAGTCAGTGCGCCAACCCTGATCGCTCTGGTTGATACGCTGCACCAGTCACCGGCTTATGCACTCACCAGTTCTCCGACCTATCTTTATTTTATCGCAGTGAGCGCGACAACCCTCCGCTTTCGCATCAAACTCAGTGTGTATGCCGGAATTTTGGCAGGATTGGAATTGATGTGTCTGTATGTTTTTCTGGCGCCGGGGATTCCAGAGGAACTGGTGGAACAACTGCCCTCTCTGAATGTCGTTATCTATTCGCAACGAGCCATTTATCTGGTACTTGCAGGGATTATGGCAGCCGCGATCTCGGGTACAGCCAGACGACTTTCCGCGTCATTTGCCGAAGAAATGCAACAACGTGAATACCTTCGGCGCATGTTTGGTAAATATGTTTCGCCAGTGGTCGCAGAACATTTATTGAGCCAGACCAGTGTTCTGGAAGGTGAAATGAGAGAGGTCACGATTCTTTGTACAGACATCAGAGGGTTCACCAGTTTTTCATCGCATAAACAACCTGCCGAAATTGTGCGATTTTTGAATGCGTTGTTTGACCGTCAGCAGGAAATTGTGAGCAAATATCATGGGCATGTGAATAAATTTCTGGGAGATGGCATGCTGGCGGTGTTTGGTGCACCGTTTCCGGATGAAAACCATGCGTTGCACGCGGCGCAAGCCGCATTGGAAATCATGGCTCTGCAACATGAAGTCTGGCCCGAATCTCCGGAAAAACTAAGATTGGGTGCCGCCTTGAATACAGGACCCGTGGTCATCGGCAATGTGGGGGCCTCTGAAAAACTTGAGTACACTGTGATTGGCGACACGGTCAACACGGCATTTCGGATCGAGGGATTGAATGGGCGACTGGGAACGTCAGTGTTGATCAGTGAAAGCACCAGACTGAGTCTTGCGGATCAGGCTGTTCTCCAGACATTTCCACCGCAAATGGTTCGTGGCAAGGAAGAACCTGTAGCAATCTTTGAGATGACCAACCTCCTCAGTCCTGAGCAAAAATAGACAGACCTATTCATTCAAAATGGTTTTAATAGCTTGATCAGCAAGTTTATTTTCCATATCGTTTTGCACGTTTAATGCGTAGCGTGGGTCTAGTTTCCCACCGCTTGCGACGTTAAAATGGCTATAGTCATCGTTTGGCCGGTGAGTGGCACAAATCGGGCAGGACGATACCTGGAACGGTAATCCAGGAGCAGGGCTGTTCAGTTCTACGGTAGGACGGGACTACATGCCCGTCAAACATACGATGTTTGGCGTTTGCGGGGCATGTAATCCCCCAGCCTACCATCTGGTTGAAGCTCAAAATAAGAAGAAATGAACAGCCTTGAGTCCAGGGGAAAGCGACAAACCGTGGAATTTCATCGGGACGTAACCCGATGCTACCCTCTCCGAAAGGGTATTTATCCGCGATGATTCTAGCATTTTCTTTACTGGCCACCGTCTGAAACTGGCGAAACGATGACTATGGCCTTCTGAAGTATGCGACAGCAATTGACCGGAACAAGATATTTGCGTTTTTTCCAGGAGCTATGTAATTGGTAGATAAGATGAATTCATGAAAATCAGGTTTGGTCACCTGGTTTTCATCAATTAGTGGTATCTCACTGAAAATATTTTAAGGTCTGGAAACTGGAAAGGAAACCTCGCACGTGGCAGAAGAAGTAAAAAAAGAAAATGAAAAGGCTGCAAAAGAGGCTCCTGCCAAGGAGGGTGCTCAGGCTAAAGGAGGTGCGCCTGCCAAAGGAGGTGCGCCTGCCAAAGGTGGTTCCGCATCGACTGGCAAGGATGGCGGCAAAGATATGGCCATGCTGGAACTTCCTGAAAAATTCAAGGAAGAAGACCGTTTTTTTCTGGGAAATAAATCCATTGAGCAGGAAGAACGCGAAATGGGAATTCTCCATAAAATGATGGATGTGGCCTTGTATGGCAGTTACAAGGTAACACTGGAACATTTCCAGACCATGATCAAACAGAATAAATTCAGTGAAGATGCTCTGGATGAGCATGTCAGGCATTATCTTAAAAAAGGCCCAAGGGAATGTATTGGACATCTCAAAGTCATTATCAAGATGCTGATTGACCAGTCCAGGGAAACAGGTCAAACCATGGGGACCCAGGTCGTTCTATTGTTCAAGGCCATTGATTGTCTGAGAATGATTGTGCAATATTCTGATCAGGGCGTAGACAACATCGCGTCGTTCCTCCTGTTGCAGATCATGGCTAGAATGCCCAAAGCATTTGTAAAACACATGTCGAGGGAAAAAGAAATTTTTAACCAGAATGTTGCCTTGAAACGTTCCATCAAGGAACAGCAACCTACCATTAATGTCAGAAATAAACTGGCTTCACTCTATTTGCAACAGCGATGTTACGCAGACTCGCTCTATCAATATGAAAGTATGCTGGATTATTTTCAGTCTAAAAAACCCATGACTCCTGCGGACCGGGAAAAAGTCTGTGTGCTGCACCTTAATATCGCTGAAATGTACAAAGCTATTTATAACTGGGAAGCGGATTTTAAAAATGGTCAGATATTTCAGAATTTTCTGTTTCGTTATAACCGTGACGCTGAAATTCATATCAAATCAAGAACGCCGATCACACCAATCCGTGGTCCCGTTAATAAAATGACGATCACTCAATCCTACAAAGACATCAAACAACTCACTATCAATCATTATGAAACCGCATTGAAATATTTTCCTGCTGAGAAAAACCGGAAAAAACGTTCAGAGATTCTGGCCGTGGTAGGACGATCCTATGCGGAGATGGGCAAGGTATCTGATGCGGCGTCTCGATTGCAGGATTCGCTGCTGTTGCTGGGAAAAGAAAGAAATTCCCCTGAAATCTTTAAGGAAAAAGAGGATATTCTGAACCTGATGAAACAGTGTGTGGGTAAAATGCCCGGACCTAAAGGTGAAAAATACAAATCATTTGTGGTCCATGAATCGAACAAACTGGAGCAGGATCAACATGAATGGAAGGAAGAAGAAAAACGCAAGGACGAGATCCGCAGGGCCGCTGAAGAGGGCCGAAAAAAAGTCTTATGAGTCGATCCCCACAGTGGCCAACGCCTCTTCAATCACCTGATACACATAATCCAGTTCTGTCGCTGTGATGCAATAAGGCGGCAGGATATAGACCACATTTCCCAGAGGCCGTAGCAGTACCCCTTTTTCCAGAAAAAACGCATAGAGTTGATCCCTGATCGTATTGAGATAAGAGGTTTCAGACTCTGTGGAGATCTCTATCGCCAGGATAACCCCTTGTTGCCGTATGTCCCTGATGCGCGGATGAGGTCCTATTCGTTGGACAAATGCCTGATGCTGGCGGACAATTTCTTGGATTCGTTCCTGACATTCCGGTTTTTCCAGAAGATCCAGACTTGCCAGTCCGGCAGTACAAGCCAGAGGATTTGCTGTGTAAGAATGGCCATGAAACAGTGTTTTGGTTTTATCATCTGAATAAAAAGCATCAAAAATTCTTGAGTTGCAGGTGGTAACGCCCATGGGCATGGTTCCACCCGTGAGTCCCTTGGACAAACACACGATATCCGGTTTATGCCTGAGTGTGTCTGTG
Organism: SAR324 cluster bacterium; assembly: GCA_015232315.1. NCBI lineage: Bacteria > Deltaproteobacteria > SAR324 cluster bacterium. The sequence continues at coordinate 33,220 of JADFZZ010000033.1, forward strand.
GCAAACCAGTGTCCTGTCCTGCCGAAACCCGTCATGACTTCATCCGCAATCGTCAAGACCTCCTCACGCTGGCAAAGCCTGACCATGTCATCCAGCACATCGGCTTGGTACATCCGCATTCCTGCGGAACCCTGGACCAGTGGTTCAAAAATAAAAACCGCGGTGTCCTGAGATTTGATCAATGCGTTCAATTGATCCAACGCTTGTTGCTCCTTACCCGGCAACGGTAGCGGAATAAATTTGACTTCAAACAGAAGTGGATCAAACGGTGCGGTAAAGACATTCCTGCCGCTGACTGACATTGAACCGAAGGTATCTCCGTGATAGGCCTCTTCAAAGGCGATCACTTTTTGTCGGGGCTGTCCCTGGTTCCGCCAATACTGCAAGGCCATTTTGAGTCCGACTTCCACTGCCGTCGAACCATCGTCAGTGAAGAACAGTCGCTGTTGATGCGGTAAATGAGATAACAACCTTTCAGCCAACTCCACTGCCGGAGTGTGAGTGAATCCGGCAAAAATCACATGTTCCAGAATGGTCAGTTGCCGGGAAACTTTTTCCGCAATGTAAGGATTTGCATGGCCATGCAGATTGACCCACCAGGATGAGACCGCATCAATATAGCTTTTTCCATGCACATCAAATAACAGGGTGTTTTCACCTCTGACGATATGGATTGGCGGGGGGGATGTTTTTTGTTGAGTGAAGGGATGCCAAATGAGACGTGTGTCTTTGGCACTAAGATCTTCTGTCATATCACGCACGCAGGACTTCCACCTGAAAAATCAGGGTAGCATTGGGCGGAATCTTGATATTGTCAAAACCCTGTTGACCATAAGCAAGTTCCGGAGGAACGATTAACTGTATTTTGGAGCCTTCTTTCACGCCGGACATGGCTTCTTCCCATCCTGGAATCACCTGATTCTCACCCAGAACAAATTCAAAAGGTTTCCGTTTTTTACGACTGCTGTCAAACATGGTATAGTCTTCAGCCAACCAGCCTTCATAATGCACTTTCACTTTATCCCCTTTTTGTAAGGCCTTCCCCTCTCCGAAATGTTCCACATAGATTTTCAGACCGGAACGGGTTTTCTTGAACGCTGAATCCACTGCTATTCTTGGTTTTTTATTTATCTTTTTTTCAGCATTGGGAGGAGTGTTTGCAGAACCTACTTTCATCGGCAGTGAAATGGTACGGGTTGTGGTTGCGGATAAACGTTCACTTCAATCGGTGTTTTATTGTCTCCCTGGGCGATACTTTTTTTCACGTCAATGGCCAGATGAATGTTATTTCCTTTCAGATTATAGCGTTCAGCATGAACTTCAGCATTGTTTTCGAGTAAAATATTCTGTTGCACTTCATCGAACAATGCAAAATCAGCTTTTGCTACCCGGCCAGGTTGCTCCAGACAAACATTTTGAAGGGCGCGAGCTTCTTTAAGGGTTTCCTCTGCACCAAAGGTAAGATTGATGTTGCCTGCTTTCAAAAACAATTGCTCACTCTCTCGATACAATTCCACATTCCCTTCAAAACGTGAAAGGCCTTCAGCTTTGTTAATGGTGACTTGTTGAGAACGTAACAGCATCACTTTGCCAAGTTCCAGAGAACTCAATGCATAGGGCATGATCGCTTTGCCATATTTGGTGGCGATGTCCTCGCCAAGAAGTTTTCTTAAGGTTTTCATGAATTCTGTTTTATTCTGGTAGGAGTTGTATTTAATGGACTCCAGATAATCCAGTATTTCAGTGGACAACCCATCCTCTTTGAGACGGAGCAGACTGTATTCTGTGATACGGAGATTGGAGTGTACCACCTGTTCCAGAATCCGATTGCCATACAGGAGCGTTTCCTCAGAACCAAGTATATTTTTAAGAAAACGGAGTAAATCTTCTGAATCTGTAAAACGTTGTCCATCCAAACTGCTCAGTGTCTTCAACACAGGATCAGGCAAGGGGGGTTCCGATAGTTTTTCAAACGATTTGCTGGTGAGTGACCAGGCCTCAGGAATCCCGTCATGATCATCATCCACAGTCTCAACATGCCGTTTTAATCGTAATTGAGATTTATTGAAGGCTGTTGATCCCATTCTTTTTTCAACGGCAATCCATAACTCTGATTCAGATTTAAATTTCTGGTTTTTAATAAAATTGAGTGTAGCCAGATTCTCAATCGGAATTCTGGGTTCTCCAAGGATGTCAATGGACTCCCGATTGATCTGAAAAAAGGGCTGATCCAACGCGCGTTCCTGAATGAGTTTTTTTTGTTTCTGGGAGACCAACTTCAGAATTTGTTCTGTTTTCGCATAAAAATCTTCCTGAGTAACAATCGATTGGTTTTTGAAGGCTTCAAGTTTTGCGAGAATTTCAGTTGGAATGCCATTTTCTTCCAACCGAACCAAAGTCTGGTTGGTAAGGAGATAACGAGGTGCTTCTGAATACCGGACAATCTTGGCTTTGTATTGAAAAAACCGATCAAAGCCGATGGTCTCTTCCAGGGTGGAAAAAAAGGAGTCAATTGACTCAAATCGTTGACCCTTCAGGGTTTTAAACCTGGCAAAGACCGCGATTTGAAAATTTAGTTCTTTTTCCAGGATAGCCAGATTTTCGTCATTCAATAAAAATATAACCTGTGGTTTTGCTGTCTTGTTGGAATCCAGTGGCGGAAGAGGAAGTCCTGTCGGGTTGTCCGGAATATCCAAAGCTGAGTTTCCGGTAAAAAACAGCATTTTGATCCTTCCATCCGTGCGAACAGTGGGATCTCCAAAAACAGCGGCCTTCTGTGCTGTCCGTTCCAGTATGGCGGCATTTCCACGGATAAAACCTCTGGGTGTTCTGATTTTCACATTGCCATCCAGCTTTAGAACATCATTTTTCTGATCATACAACATATAATCAGACTCGATGAACTGATCAATTTGCTTGATGCGGACCTTGCCTTCGGCAATCATTTTTTCGTAGGCATCTCCGGTCTGATTTTGCAAAAGCAGTTTTGTTGCCCAGAAATCAATACTTTCCTGCGGCATTTGTCCAACAACGTCACCATAAAAAATGACTTCGCCTTTCCCCAGATCACCGGAAAACTCCTTTGAACGAACCTGAAGTTTGTCTAAACGGGAATATGTCAGAAGCGTTTCAATCTGCTTGCTTGTAGGAGGATCCGGTAATTGTTTCAAGGCGTTCACAAACGTTTGTTTGGAGGAATACAACTGGTTCAGCAAGGGCGAGAGTTTGGAAAGAAAAGCAGGTTTAAAACCATCCTGATTCAATTGAAGAATGGTTTTGGCGGAGATCTTGTAAAATTCTTCCCGAGTCGCAATCGTAGGGGATTGTGCCATAGCTATGGCAGTCAGGAGTTGCACTAACAGCAGGATACTCCCAACCACTCTGAAAAAGTTGAATTGTTTATGATGTTTTGAGTATCCCTCCATCATCAGACATAATTTCATAGACGGGTTCAGGTGTCGGACGTGCGTTCAGATTTGTATTGATTACAAGCCTCAATAAACGACGCAAATAACGGATGAGGTTTGAACGGTTTGGATTTTAGTTCCGGATGAAACTGACAGGCCACAAACCAACGGTGGTCTTTCAATTCAATGGTTTCCACCAGATGACGTTCTGGATGTCGTCCAGAAATTACCATTCCTGCTTGTTCGAGTTTTGGAACAAATTGGTTCATGACTTCATAACGATGCCGATGCCGCTCTGAAATTTCGGTGCTGCCGTAAATGCGCGCAATCAAACTGTCAGCTTTCAGAACCGCGGGGTATCCGCCCAGACGCATACTGCCTCCGGTTTCCTGAAAACCTTCCTGTTCTGGCATCAGATCGACCACATTGTCAGGATTTCCAGGTGTGAATTCGCCTGAATTTGCTTTGGGAATGCCTGCCATATTTCTGGCAAATTCAATGATGGCCATCTGCATTCCGAGGCAAATTCCAAAAAACGGGATATTCCGTGTTCTGGCATAGTGAACCGCCTGAATTTTACCTTCAGCACCACGCTCGCCAAATCCCGGAGCTACCAGAATACCATCCATGGATGCCAGAATTTTATCAGCACCCTGTGTTTCAATATCCTCAGAATTGACATAATGCAAATTGACACTCAAATGATTGGCCAGGCCTCCATGGATCAATGCTTCATTCAGACTTTCATAAGAGTCTTTCTGCTGCACATACTTGCCCACAAACGCAATGTTGACCTCACCCAGGGGATTTTTAAAACGATCCACAATCTCTGCCCATTCCTGCAGTTTGGGACTTCTGGTCCACATACGCAGATTTTCCACGATAATATCATCCAGACGTTCCTGATGAAAAATGAGTGGAACCTCATACACCGATTTCACATCGAGTCCTGTGATGACCGATTGTTCGGGTACGTTGGTGAAGAGTGAAATTTTCTTTTTAACATTTTCAGGCAAAGGCGCTTTAGAACGACAAATCAGGATATTGGGTTGAATCCCGATTTCTCTCAATTTTCCCACACTGTGTTGTGTCGGTTTGGTTTTCATTTCCTCCGAGGCAAAAACAATCAGTGTGAGATGGATAAAAATGGTGTTGTCCATGCCAGTATCATGTCGAAACTGGCGTATGGCCTCCAAAAAAGGCAACGATTCAATATCACCGACGGTACCACCGATTTCCACAATGGAAACATCAACATTCTGGGAAGCCTTGATGATCCTTGTTTTGATTTCATCAATCACATGCGGAACCACCTGAACAGTCCGTCCCAAATATTCACCGGCACGTTCCTTGCGGATGATCGTGTCATAGATTTGTCCCGTCGTGCAATTGTGTCCACGGCCTAAAGTTGTATGGGTGTAACGTTCGTAATGGCCCAGATCCAGATCGGTTTCAGCGCCATCTTCCGTAACAAACACTTCCCCATGTTGAAAGGGACTCATTGTCCCGGCGTCCACATTGATATACGGATCCAGTTTCATCAGACTCACGCTCAATCCACGGCTTTCAAGCAAAGCACCGATGGAAGCCGCCGCTATACCTTTACCCAATCCTGATACAACACCGCCTGTAATAAAAATATATTTGGTTTGCATTGAAATGCCTCAGCTTCGATTAAATCATTGATTGTAAAAGATTTTAATAATGATGTGACACGAGTTGAATGGAAGGTGCGAAAATAATTCACAGACTATCTAAACACAAGACTTTTGACGTTCGATTGAAGTGCGAAGAAATCACCGGTTTGATTAAAAACCGGACAACCTGTTAATTGTTCTCTCATGGAAATACATTCCTGAGTCACTGTCATCCTTTATTCAGAAAGAATCATTTTATCAAACCCTTTGAAAAATAAACCAAACTCTTCCGGCTTATAATCCTGAAGGAGTCCAAAATATTTATCCCATGGTGGAATGGGTAGACGTTCCCGGCTCTGATAATAAAGTGCTGTTCCCGGATGTTTCCAGTTTTCCTGAAAAAAAGGTTTAAGCGGAGATTTTTCCATCAAACCTTCAAACACAATGACCGGAGATTTCGCTCCTTTTGCGTAATTTTCATAGTGTTCAAGAATTTGTGGCCCATGCCCTGCTATCAGCAATTGTTCCAGCGTTCGTGTCGCTTCAAAATCTATTTTAATCCAGTCCGCAAGATCCAGAAGTTTCCAATGCACAGCACTATCCATTTTATTGGAATCATCCAGCACCAGACGTATGCCCAGTTCATTGGATAATGTTCTGATTGTGTTCAGATAATCTTCTGTGATGTATTCATTGATTTCCAGATAAAAACGGTTTTTGTGTTCAGGAAACAGTTTCAGAATCTGTTTGAGTGCCATGGGATAATTCAGATAATTTCCATCCACATTCTGTGTGAACATCAACGATGGAACCTGATCCTGATTGATGGCGATGTATTTTCTCAACAGCCTCAATGTCAGAAATGTGACAATGAGCGAGGCAAACCTGATGACGACTGACGGGATATTCAATTCCTTGCATTGCTCCATGATCCCGCCAAAACTTCTGCCATGCAGGTCAATGGCCAGTAATTCAAAGCCTTTGGTGGCAGGACCTGTTGGGGGTGGTGCCAGCATATCAACCGCTTCTGCCTTGGATGACATCCAGGATACGTAGTTTCTGGCTCGTTCGCTCAAGGCCGACCATTCTTTTGACAGTACTTGTTTTAAAATGCCTCCGACAATTTCAGGAAAACAGGTCAATGGGATCTTGGGTGGCGAAAGGATCACCATGTATTTAATGAGATTATCTGAATCCAGCCATTCCAGAAAGTCTTCAGCTTGTCTTGTTTGGGACACTTTATTATCCATTGTGGAATCCATATTATGGTGTGTCTTGCAGACTTAAATTGGCAAATTTGGTGTATTGACCAATAAACGCCAGCCGGATGGGATGACCGAGTTCGCCGTTACGGTTTTTTGCGACGATAATTTCTCCAATCCCTTGATCCGCAGTATTTTCATTATACACTTCATCACGATAAATAAAGAGAATTACATCCGCATCCTGCTCAATAGCTCCGGATTCACGCAGATCCGCCATCATTGGCCGTTTGTTAGGCCGGCGTTCGAGGTCACGATTGAGTTGTGACAACGCAATGACTGGCACATTGAATTCTTTGGCAATCGCTTTCAGATTTCTTGAAATTTCAGAAACTTCCTGCTCACGGGAATTGACCTTGCGTGAAGCCTGCATGAGTTGAAGGTAATCAACCACAATCAAGCCTAAGCCCTTATGATCCTGATGGATCTGTCGAGCAACCTGCCTGATATGGTTGGGTGTGATTGCCGCCTGATCATCAATAATCAGCGGAGTTTCGGCCATAACGGATGTGGCCTGTAGCAGTTTTTCCCAATCCTCACTGTCCAGGTTCCCGGACCATAATTTTTTACTGTTGATTTTTGCTTCACTGCACAACAAGCGCATTGCCAAATGCTCCTTCGGCATTTCAAGACTGAACACAACGACCGGCAACTGTCGTGCATGCGATGCAAAATAGGCAATATTCATGGCAAAGGCTGTTTTCCCCATCGAAGGCCGTGCCGCGATGATCACCAGGTTTCCTGCCTGCAACCCGCGTGTGAGTTCATCCAGATCTGTAAATCCAGTGGGAAGTCCTGTCACCGTATCATGATTCTGTGACAGTTGCTCCAGCAGTTCAAAATTTCTCAGCAGAATGGTTTTGAGATGCTCATAATTTCTGGATTTTGTCCGGGATTCAATGGCCTTGAGCTTCTCGGTCGCTTCAAGAATAAAACCGGGAATATTGATATTGCCTTCACGTCCCTGGCGGGCAATATCGTTAGCCGTGACGATAATGTTGCGTAGTTGGCTTTTTTCAGCAACGATGCGGGCATAATGAATGGCATTGTCTGGAACTGGCGCGGTTTGCGCAAGCGTCGCAAGATATTCAACACCACCGGATTGGGTTATTTTATTGGTATCCGTCAGGAGTTGATGGAGAATGAGTTCATCAATCGGGGAGTTTTTTTCGAAAAGCTCCCGCATGGCTTCATACAAATGCCGGTGTGCGGGAGAAAAGAAATCGGAAGCTTCCAGAACATCAGAAATTACTGGATATAAATCATTTTTAATAATGATTGCTCCCAAAACCGCTTGTTCAGCAAGTTTGTCATTGGGAAGCAATTCATCCAGTTTTTCTATTTTGGTAGAGGACATTGTTTTAGACCTGAAATTCTTCAATCCTTGCGGATCAGAACCTCACAGGTGTCACTCATCCGCTTCATCATCATAATAATCATCAACCGGTTCTTCGACAGGTGCTTCGGAAACAGGTGCGGATGCCACAGGGATTTCGCCATCGGCCTTCACTTTCACGATTACCGCGGTTTTTACCTCGGTATGCAGGCGAACATCAATGGTGTGGTTCCCTATTGTTTTGATTGGTTGCTGCAAAATGATAGATCTGCGCTCCAGTGTAAAGCCATTTTGTGCAAAGACTTGAATCAGTTCCGGAATCGTCACTGAACCAAACAATCTTCCTCCCGGGCCTGCTTTTTTCAGAACTTCAATGTTGAGCGATTTAAGCCGCGCAACTTTGTCCTGTGCATCCATGACCGCTGCTTTGCGTTTCTTTTCAAGATGCTGAAGGTGATGTTTGAATTCTCTGGATTCCTGACTGTCAGCCAGTATTGCTTTTTTCTGGGGAAGTAAAAAGTTGCGGGCATATCCGGGTTTGACCTGTACGATGTCCCCAATCACCCCCAGATTTGGGACATCTTCCGCTAGGATTATTCTAATTGCCACAGTGTTACCTCAGTTAAATGTTTTAAATTTAGAGAAATCCACTTCCATCAGGGGCTGGATTTCAAGATTCAGGGTTGATATATCCTGCTGTATAGGAGATAAGCGCCAGATTCCTTGCGCGTTTGATTGCCTGACGCAACATGCGCTGATAGGGCATGGACACTCCTGAAATACGGCTGGGAATGATCTTGCCACAATCCGTGATGTAATTTTTCAGCAAATCCACATCTTTATAATCAATAACATCAATGCCGGCTTCCTTAAAGGGACAGCTTTTGCGGCGTTTCAGCAAAATGGAAGCGGGTACACCTCCACGTTGACCAGGTCGTTTACTCTTTTTTTTATTGTTCATAGGTTTCTCCGGTTATCCGTGATTAGGTATTAAACTATTTCTGTTACAGTTTCATCAGCAGCTTCGATTTCATCAACAATAACTTCAGCTTCATCAGGTCGTTCATAGTTTTTGTCACTGAGCTTCATAAATGCATGGTTTGCGGCATCCACATCGTCAACACTGACCGTCTGAAAACGAAGCACTTCTTCCAAATACCCCAATTGTTTGTGAAGTTCCTTGAGCATTTCGCCTGTGCCTTCAATGTACCAGAGGTGATACAATCCATAATTCTTTTTCTGAATTGGATATGCCAATCGCCGCCGTCCCCAAACATTTTTGTGTTTGGTAACACCTTCATATCGGGCAATCACACCCTCAATTTTTTCGAGTGTGGCTTGAGTTTCGGCCTCACTTATATTGCTGTCTGTAATAAAAACAGTTTCAAAACCTTTCATATTGTTCCTTTCGAGTTAAGCCTGCAATAGCAGACAAGGACTAAGTCAGTTCGTTGGAACTGACACCACTGGATCTCCTGAAACCAGGAGTTTATTGCCGAAGCAATTCGGCAGACTAGCCGTCAATGAATGACGGAAAACAGAGACCAAACAGATCTCAGACATTGAACCGGAAATGAATCACATCTCCATCCTGAACCACATAATCTTTACCTTCCATCCGTAACCTCCCGGCATCTTTGACCGCGGCTTCTGAGCCAAGCTGGTTGATATCGTCATAATGATACACTACGGCACGAATGAATCCTTTTTCAAAATCAGAATGAATTTTGCCGGCTGCTTTGGGAGCCTGGGTGCCTCGCATGATATTCCACGCACGAACTTCCTGCTTGCCCGCAGTGAAATAGGTGATCTGATCCAGCAAGTGATATCCGGCTCTTGCCAGTTGATCAAGACCTGATTCTTCAATACCAAGATCCTGCATGAACAGTGTAGCCTCTTCCGCGTCCATTTCAGCTAGTTCAGCCTCGATCTTCGCACAGATTTTCACCACCTGGATTCCCTCTTTTTCGGCCAGTTCCTTCAATTTCAAAAAGTGGCCTTCATCTTCGGTCAGCATTGTTTCACTGACATTGCCCACATAGAGGTATGGCTTCATGGTGATCAGATTCAGATCACGGATCAATAATTTTTCCTGTTCATTCAGTTGTATGGCTTGTGCCAGCTCACCTTTGGCCAAAGTGTCCAGAAGCTTCTGCAGAACAGGGATAGACTCTGCTGCTGTTTTATCCCCTTTGGCCTGTTTTATGGTGCGTTCCAGTTTGCGTTCCACTTGATCCAGGTCGGCAAGAATCAATTCTGTTTTGATCACTTCCAGGTCATCGAGTGGTGAAAGTGCTCCAGAAACGTGGCTTACATTTTCATCCTCAAAACACCGCACCAGATGAATGATGGCATCAATCTGTCGAATATGGCTTAAAAACTGGTTTCCCAAACCTTCACCCTTGCTGGCGCCCTTCACCAGTCCTGCGATATCCACAACTCTCAAGGTGCTGGGAACCACCTTGTCTGGTTCCACCAATTGTACCAGTCTGGTCATGCGATCATCTTTAACAGGCACAATACCAATATTCGGTTCAATAGTGCAAAAGGGATAATTGGCAATTTCCGCATGGGCTTTGGTCAAAGCCTGAAACAGCGTTGATTTTCCAACATTGGGCAATCCTACAATTCCAACTTCCAATCCCATGTCCTATACCGACAATGATGTGTTTTCAAACTTTGATATATCAAGACACTGAACGATATGTTCAAGAAGCCCCGGTAATAATTTTTCAAATAAAGCAAATTCTTCCTTCCCCCAAGGTTTCAAGACATACTGACTGACAATCATATTTTCAGGAGGGCGACCAATACCAACACGCAACCGTTTGAAATCCAGTGTTCCCAGTTCTTCGGCAATGGACTTTAAACCGTTATGACCGCCATGACTGCCCTGCGTCCGCAGGCGAGCTTTTCCAAGAGGGAGATCAAGATCATCAGAAATAATCAGGATTTGTTCAATGGGGATTTTATAGAATTGAACACATGCTCGAACGGACAACCCACTGCGGTTCATGAAAGTCAATGGTTTGAGCAATATCAGCGGATGTCCCCTGGTTGTCCCTCGAAGAACATCCCCTGAAAACTTTTTTTCTCTGATACCCGGATTTAATAATTCGCCAAGCGCGTCGATCACCATGAAACCCGCATTATGCGGGGTGTGACTGTATTCAGGACCGGGATTGCCTAATCCCGCAATCAAAAACATGCGCTATCCTGATATTATTTGGAACGGGTTTTACCAGCGTAAAGCACAGTATAATTCTGCTTCGCGCTCAGAACAACGTTTTCTGGCAACTTGATTTCCTGAACACGTAACACATTGCCAACATCGATGGCTGAAACATCCACTTCAAGGAAGTCTGGAATATTGGCCGCATTGCATTCCACATTGATGGTGCGAACAATCATTTGAAGTAGCGCGCCTTTTTTCAAAGCGGGAGCTTCACCAACCAGTTTTAGTGGAATCGGCAGAACAACAGTTTGACTGCTATTCAATTCACGAAAATCCACATGAACCAGTTTGTGTTTATAAAAATGTTTCTGAATTGCCTGGATCAGCACAGAATGGGTTTTTTCCTCATTGGTTTGAGGATTGATAATACGCAAAGGAACCATCTGGTGTTTTCCTGTCAGACGTTCCATCACACGACGTGTGTGTTCTTCTTCCAGTTGTAACAGAATATTCCCACTTGCTCCATACATCACCGCGGGAATTTTTTTATTTTGTTTTAACGTGCGGTTGAAGGACTTCCCGGTCATTTCACGCGTATAGGCGACAAGTTCGGCTTGAGACATGGTTCAACTCCTGTTGAAAGGCAAAAATACGTGGTCCAAAAAAATAAACGGACTACTTAACCTTAACTCAAGTAGCAGTCAATACTAATTTTTAGATAAATAAAAGCACACATTCTTGGCTATGGTCATCGTTTGGCCAGTGAGTGACGCAAACAGGGCAGGACGATACCGGGAACGGTAGTCCCGGGGAAGGCCACAAACCGTGAAATTACATTGGGACGTAACCTGTTGCTACCGTCTTCGAAAGGGTATTTACCCTTCGATGATTCCGCATTTTCTTTATCGACAACCATCTGACATTGGAAACAATGACTATGGACGAATGTCCTTTACCCCAAAAGGTGCAAATCGACCTGAATTATACTTTGAACTGGTTAGTTTCTTAGAAGTTAAATTCTGCGCAAAATGGCAAAAGAATTTAGCCACAGAGTCACAGTGTCACAGAGTATGTTTTAAAAAATTCTCTGTGTCTTTGTGTCTCTGTGGCAAAAATTGGTTCCGGCTATGCCGGGTTAGGAATGGCAAAAGAATAAGTTGTAAAAGTTTGCTCGTACCACATCCCGTGGGGCACGTTATCCACCAGACGAAGCTCTGCTTCGCACCCACCGGAGGTGAGTCATGGAACGGTTACGCACGGGAAGTTCTTAACCAGAAAGTTTCCTATGTTATTTTTTGAACGGGTTTTATCTGGAGTTTTTAGGGAGGGATTCATCCTATTTTCGGCTACACATTTTAGGGGCGAACCTGTGTGTTCGCACTGATCCCGGGCAGACACACAGGGCTTCCCCTACGGGACAAAATCCAAACCAGTGGTATCTCAGACCGAGTTTTGACACATGGCCGAAAATGTGATCAAGCCTGTTTAATCAGGTTTTCAATTCAAGTTCCTTGTTGTTTTCACAGGCCTCACACGATGGACCGCCAAACATTTTTTTTAATTTTCCCAGTCCACCGCAGGAACCCTGAATACATTTGTTGCTGAAAATAACGCCAAGAGCCATTCCCAGCACACACAAACAAAAAATCACAAAGGACGCGATAAATATTTTCATAAAACCTCAATCATTCTGCATCTTCTGCAGATATTTTTCAAATTCAGGAGTTGTTCGTTCAATAAAGGTGGCCCCTGATTTGATTAGAAAAAACGCCGCAAGATGATGTGTCACAGCAAGGTCATAGCCTTTTTCAGGACCGAGAACCATCAAGGCGGTCGCCCAGGCATCAGCATCAGCACAATGTTCATGAAGCAATGTCACTGACGCAAGGGAATGCTGAATCGGTCTTCCTGAAGCAGGATCAATGGTGTGTGAATAACGTTTGCCATCCTGTTCAAAATAATTGCGGTAATCCCCTGAAGTCGCAATGCTCATATTTTCAACCTTGAGTACAGTCTGAATCTGATGCATTTCATGGATGACAGGTTTTTCAATGGCAATGCGCCAGAAATCGCCATTCCATTTTTTTCCTTTGGTTCGAACTTCTCCTCCAATTTCGACCATATAAGCATCAATCTGCTGTGAATCCAGGTACTTTGCGACCTGATCGACGCCATAGCCTTTGGCAATGGAGGATAAATCCACATACAATTCAGGGATTTCTTTTTTCAGGGTATTGTCCTGCACTTTCAACCTGTGAAAACCGATTTTTTGACGAGCCAATTCAAGCAAGGATTCATCCGGAATTTCCTCTGGAACCGCATCAGGTCCAAAGCCCCATAAGTTGACCAGTGGTCCTACCGTGATGTCATAAGCACCCCGGGTTTTTTCACTGATATCCAGCGCAAGTGTGATCACACCAGCCATATCTGCTGAAACAGGCTGCCAATCAAGGGACGTGGACTGATTAAACTTCGACAGTTCGGAATCCTTCAGATAGGTGGACATTTGCTGGTTGACACGGTCCAGTGTCTGAGTGATGCCTTTTTGCAGGGATTGCTCTGAGATTCCAGAAGGTAGCGCGGATGTTTTGATGGAAAAAGTGGTTCCCATGGTGGAACCACTCCATGACCATTCGGAAGGTTTTGATGAAAAGAGATCGCATCCTGTCAGCAGAAATAACAGGATGCTAAAAACTGACAGGTGTTTCATTGTTTACCCGCCAAAGTCATCCAACATGATGTTTTCACGTTCAACACCCAGTGATTCCAGCATTTTGATGACAGCGTTGTTCATCATTGGAGGCCCACACATATAATATTCGCAATCTTCAGGGGCCGGATGGTTTTTGAGATAATTTTCAAACAACACCTGATGGATGAAGCCTTTGTAACCAGTCCAGTTGTCTTGAGGCAACGGTTCTGACAAGGCCAGATGCCATTTGAAATTAGGATTTTCTTCCTGGAGTTTGTTGAAATCCTCCACATAAAAAGCCTCTGTCAAACTCCTTGCACCATACCAATATGTGATTTTACGGTTGGTTTTAATCCGTCGCAGTTGATCAAAGATATGAGACCGCATCGGCGCCATTCCCGCACCACCCCCGACAAATACCATTTCCGCATCCGTATCTCTGGCAAAAAATTCGCCAAATGGTCCGGAAATGGTCACATGGTCACCGGGTTTCAAATTAAAAATGAAACTCGACATCTTTCCCGCGGGAACATTGGGATTATTGGGCGGAGGTGACGCGATCCTGACATTGAGCATGATGATGCCGCGTTCTTCAGGATAATTGGCCATGGAATAGGCCCGTATCACGTCTTCTTTCACGATGGAAGAATAACGCCATACATTGAATTTATCCCAATCGCCACGGTATTTTTCCTCAACAATGAAATCCTTGTAATGCACTTCATGAGGGGGGCATTCGATCTGGATATAACCACCGGCACGGAAATCCACATGTTCACCTTCGGGCAACTGAAGTACCAGTTCCTTGATGAACGTGGCCACATTATGATTGGATTTGACGACGCAGTCCCATTTTTTCACATGAAAGAATTCATGAGGAACTTCAATTTTCATGTTTTGTTTGACGGCGACCTGGCAGGAAAGCCTCCAGCCTTCGCGTGCTTCGCGCTTGGAAATATGCCCAAGTTCGGTTGGCAGAATTTCTCCGCCGCCATCGTGAATCTGAACCCTGCACTGACCGCAGGTTCCGCCGCCGCCGCAAGCGGAGGACAGAAAAATTTTCTGATCTGCCAGAACACCCAGCAGTTTTCCACCACCACCACAGGTTACCGCAAGATTGGGATCATCATTGATCTCAATTTTAATATCTCCCGCAGGAACCAGTTTGGCTTTGGCAAATAAAATCACCGTCACCAGCGCAAGCACGATGACGGTGAACATGGTGACTCCTAATACAATCTGCAACATAATACCCTTTGTATTTTTGCCGTTCTAACCATGAGAAGAGGAAAGCGAGCTTTCCATGGAAAATTCTAAAGGAATTACAACTGAATGCCTGAAAAACACATGAATGCCAGAGACATCAAACCAGCGGTAATAAACGTGATCCCCAATCCGCGTAAGCCGGGAGGAACATCGCTGTAAGCCATTTTTTCACGAATGCCTGCCAATGCCACAATAGCCAGTGCCCAACCAAAGCCGGAACCAAAACCAAACACGACACTTTCAGGGAAATTGTAATCTCGTTCCACCATGAACAACGATCCAGCCATAATCGCGCAATTCACTGTAATCAAGGGCAGAAAGATACCCAACGCATTGTAAAGCGCCGGGAAAAAACGATCGAGAGTCATTTCCAGAATCTGGACAATGGCCGCAATCACACCGATATAGCTGATAAATCCGAGGAAACTCAGATCCAGTTCAGGCAAACCGGCCCATCCCAGTGCGCCTTCTTTCAGCACATGCTGAAAAATCAGGTTATTGACTGGAACAGTGATCGTCTGTACCACAACAACCGCAACGCCCAAACCTATGGCGGTGTCCACTTTTTTGGAGACTGCCAGAAAAGTACACATCCCCAGGAAAAAGGCCAAAGCCATGTTTTCAATAAAGATCGATTTGATCAGCAAACTCAGATAATATTCCAACATATCAACCTTCCTCTATTTGATCGGTTTTCCAGGTTCTAAGTGCCCAAATCAGCAGGCCAATCAGAAAAAACGCACTGGGTGGAAGAACCAGCAAACCGTTAGGGACATACCAGCCACCATCGGTAGTGAGTTTCAAAATTTCAAAACCCAACAGTTTTCCAGCACCAAATAACTCACGTACAATGCCTACCAGCAATAAAACCAGACTATATCCCAAACCATTGCCGATCCCATCGAGAAAACTCATCCATGGGCCGTTTTTCATGGCGTAGCCCTCTGCCCGTCCCATGACGATACAGTTGGTGATGATCAAGCCCACAAAGACGGATAACTGTTTGCTGATAGCAAACGCATACGCTTTGAGCAACTGATCCACCACAATCACCAGCGATGCGATGATCACCATTTGCACAATGATCCGGATACTGGAAGGAATATGGTTTCGGATAGCACTCACGGCCGCATTGGAAAAAGCGGTGACCAGCGTTACGGCGGCGGCCATGACTATCACGGTTTCAAGTTTATTGGTTACTGCAAGCGCGGAACAGATTCCCAGAATCTGCAACGCGATCGGATTGTTTTGAAAAACCGGACTCAGTAATACCTTTTTTTTACTATCCATTGGACCCTCCTTCCTGTCTGAGTTTTGTCAGGTATGGGCCGAAACCTGTTTCACCCAACCAGAAACGTAATAAGCCTTCGATCCCCCGTGAGGTCAGTGTCGCACCTGAAAGTCCATCGACCTGATGAATCGCGCCGGCATCCTGAGGATTGACAGCCCCTTTGAGAATCTGAACCACAGGGTTCCATGAATCATCAAACACTGTTTTTCCCGGCCAGATTGCTTTCCACAGGGGATTGTCCACTTCGCCGCCAAGTCCTGGGGTTTCTCCATGTTCATAAAACACGAGTCCTTTGACCGTGTTGGTGTCTGTGGCAAGTGCGATAAACCCATACAGGGTGGACCATAGCCCTTTTCCATGAATCGGAAGAATGATGGTTTGCACTATCCCGCCTTCCTGTACCAGATAGACCGGCGCGTATTTTGCGATCCGTTTAACGCCAGCCTTGTCCTGCTCACGGGTGAGCATCACTTGAAGTTTGGGATCTTTTGCCGCCGCATAAGCATCGAAACTTGTAGCGTTGATATCAGACACATACGTTCCTGTCGCCAGATCCACCAATCGTGTTTCCACTTTTTTAAAAAGCTCATCAATGTTCTGGCTTTCGTCTTTATACAATCCCGCGGCCGCCAGAATGTTTTTCTTTTTATCCAGGGCCTTGTTCCGTTCCTGTGCGGGTTTCAGAAAAACCGCGGCACCGGAAACCATCACAGAACACACGACACACAGCAATGTCGCGACAATAAATGTTTTACTGATCGAATTATTGGACATAGCGCAATTTCCTCCTCTTGATGTGAGCCTTGACAACAAAATAATCTATGACTGGCGCGAAGATGTTACCAAACAGAATTGCCAGCATCACACCTTCAGGGAATGCCGGGTTGAGTGAACGTACCACAATCGCCATAGCCCCGATCAAAAATCCATAAACCCATTGTCCTGTTGACGTCATCGCAGAAGAAACCGGATCGGTTGCCATGAACACCAGTCCAAAAGCAAAACCGCCCACAACCAGGTGCCAGACAGGAGGAATTCCAAACATAGGATTTGTCTGGCTCCCAATCACATACAGCAAGGAAGCAATCCCAAGCCCACCAATCAGCATAGACAGCATCACCCGATAGGAACCCACACCGGTCATGATGAGGATGGCCGCTCCGAACAGACACGCCAGTGCGGATGTTTCTCCCATCGAACCGGGAATAAATCCCATGAAAGCCTGACTCCAGGTGAAACCGGCATCGGTAACGCCTTTGATTCCGCTTTCAGCCATGATCCCCAGAGGAGTAGCACCACTGAAACCATCCACTGCGGTCCAGACGTTGTTTCCTGATATTTGAGCCGGGTAGGCAAAGAAGAGAAAGGCCCGTGCGGTAAGAGCCGGGTTCATGAAATTCTTGCCGGTTCCGCCAAATACTTCTTTTCCAATCACGACTCCAAAACTGATTCCCACAGCCACTTGCCACAAGGGAATTGTGGGGGGCAGAATCAAGGGGAACAGCATCCCTGTGACCAGAAAGCCTTCATTGATTTCATGGCCTCTGATTGAGGCGAATAAAACCTCCCAGAACCCTCCGGCAATGTTACAAACCAGAAACACCGGCAAAAAATAGAGGGCACCGTGAATCATACTGGAAATAATGCTGTTCGGATCAAATCCAACTCCCAGCATGTCCATCACCCCTCCACGCCAGCCGGTTGTGGAGGTCAAACCCAGTTGCATCATGGCCATGTTGGCCTGATAACCGGTGTTGTACATGGCAAAAAACATACAGGGGGTCAAGGCCACAGCCACCGTGATCATCATCCGTTTGAGATCCATGCCATCTCTGACATGAGACGCGGACCGGGTGACATCAGGCGGTGTGAACATAAACGTGTCAGCCATTTCATAAATGGCATAAAATTTCTCCAGTTTTCCGCCCTTGGCAAAATGATGATGCGCCTGATCCAGAGCTTTTCTCAAAAATTTCATCAACCCTCCTTCTCGATTTGGGTAAGATTTTCTCTTAAAATAGGACCATATTCCGTTTTTCCCGGGCATACAAAAGTACACAGCGCGAGATCTTCTTCATCCAGTTCCAGACACCCCAGATCTTGTGCCTTGTCGCCATCCTTTGTGATCAGTGCACGAAGCAGAAAGGTCGGCATGATGTCCAGCGGCATGACTTTTTCGTACATCCCGATCGGAACCATTGCGCGGGGACTTCCATTGGTTGTGGTGGTAAACGCGAATTTTTTCGCGGCGTTCAGTTTTGACAAAAAGATGGGTTTGACAGAAAAATTTTCAAAGCCAGGCCCCAGCCAGCCAAGGAAAAACCGTTCACGCCCTTCTTTGAGTGCGGAAACCTGCATGTGGTATCGCCCCAGGTATGCCATTGTGCCTGTAGCGGTTCGCCCGGAAAGCACTGATCCTGAAATCAGTCGATTGTCTCCCTCTGCCAGTTTTCCTGCGGCCAGATCCTCAATGGATGCGCCCAAACGGGTTTTGTACAGTGTCGGGGACTTGACAACAGGGCCCGCCAACGAGATCACCCTGCTAACATCCAGTTTCCCTGTCAGAAACAAATGGCCCATGGCAATCACGTCCTGATAATTCACATACCAGACCGTTTTATGGGCGTGAACCGGATCAAGAAAATGGATGTGTGTTCCCGGCAATCCTGCCGGATGAACGCCATCGAAACCTACAGGAATCACCCGTTCCGCGTTGCCGCCATCCAGATTGGCTTTGGGAGATTGACACAGAAATATACTGCCTTCTGTCAGCTTTGACAAAATTTTGAGGCCCATATTGAAATCGGGCTTGCGTTCGTTGATGACCAGTGTGGGTTCAGCCGCCAGCGGATTAGAGTCTATCGCTGTGACAAAAATTGAATTGGGTTTGGAGGATGGAACCGGAACCTTGCTGAACGGGCGGGTTCTCAATGCCGTCCATAAACCGGAATTGACCAGGTTTTCCACGACCTGTTCTCTGGTCATGCCACTGATTTTAGAAGGCTCCCAGGAGGTGAATGTTTCTTCATCATTGCCATCCAGTTCAATAACAAGCGATAGAAACACCCGTTTTTCACCGCGATGTATTGCTTTGATGGTGCCGCATCCCGGTGCTGTATATTTCACTTCAGGATTCATTTTATCAGTAAACAGAACCTGTCCGAGCTTCACACGGTCGCCTTCACTGACAGCCATGGTGGGCTTCATTCCGACATAATCCGGCCCCATCACAGCCACGCTCCTGACCTTAGGACCGGCCTGAATTTTTTGTTCCGGAGCTCCGGTGATCGGGAGATCCAGTCCTTTTTTAATATTGATGATTTGCATGTGTATCGGATGGAAATGAGTTTTCAGGGGGAACCAGAATATCTTGCGATCTCTGGGATGAATCGCAGTTGGTTGATCACCAGCGCTGCTCACAGTGTGTGCGGACTTTCAAGTTACCTTTTCTGACATTTTCCGAAACAGGTTATCCACACCTTTGCGTTTCTGAGCTATACTTTTTGTTGGACAAGTAAAAGAATTTTTAAGAATATTCAAGTATTATATTTGAAGCCAATTTCTGAGGGACCGCGTTTAAAAGGCTTGAGTTAACAACGCCTTCTCTATGGTAACAGTATCTTCTGGAGCACCTGAAGATTTATTTTTTGATTCAATTGTTTTCAAAATCAAGCCCAGGTTGTTCGAGAGGACTCAGGTGACATGAATGATTACAAAGACTTACATCAATGTAACAAAATTTGAAAGCAAGGACATGAATGTTTGGAAGGCAATAATTTTGAAGGAATCCCCACATCAAGTATAGAGGGGATTGGCTGGAATTCTGATTTTTCAGGTTATTCTGTTCATGCTTCCTTAAAATACCTGGATGAAACTTTGAGGACTCACTGCCATGACTAACATGATCACCAGACTGATAGCCAACGCCTCGAACACCCAGAAATTATGCGTTCCTGAATTTGATGGAGGGATGAGTTTAGCTGTTCCGTGGGTCTCTGATTCAGAGTGCATGAAGACATACACCAGAATGCGGATATAAAAGAAAATCCCCAGAAAACTACAGATGAACGCTAACAGCGCAAGCATTGAATACCCTGACGCGACGACATTCTTGAAGATAAAAAATTTGGCATAAAAACCGGGGAATGGAGGGATTCCTGCCAGTGAAAAAATCGCGAAAATCAGGAATCCGGCTGCCAGGGGTTTTTTCATGAACATCCCCTTGAAGCCTTCCAGATCGTCGGATGTGTCATTATCAAAAAAATAGATCACCGCCGCAAAGGCAAGAATGGTCGTGATCGCATAAACCGCGTCCTGGTAACGGGCGAAGGCAAGCAAGCGTTCTTTTTGTCGATCCTGCGAACGCGAGAGCGCTCCGACCCAAGGCGGCGGAGGCGTTATTTGCGGCTTGGGCTTTGTGAACTTGTTGGTACACAAATTTACTACTGACCTGGTGAACTTCAGCTTGGGCGCTGACGGAGACTTGTTGGCATACCTCATCCAGCGCTTGGCTCCGTTGCTCGCTGTCTAATCCATAGGCCCCAAGGAGGAGCGGACTTGATTGCTGGAATTCGGCTGGTATATGATTCAACGGTGTTGTCATAAAACCTCACTATTCGGGGAATATCGTATTTGCTTCTAAACAAATACTAACATCCCTCAATAGTTTCTTAGAAGTTAAATTCTGCGCAAAATGGCAAAAGAATTTAGCCACAGAGTCACAGTGTCACAGAGTATGTTTTAAAAAATTCTCTGTGTCTTTGAGTCTCTGTGGCAAAAATTGGTTCCGGCTATGCCGGGTTAGGGTTTGGCAACACCACTCCTTTTGTTACCTTGATTTGAACCAGGCCAATAATAAAATGATCCAGTTTTGTAGGTATCCACAAATAGCAACCCTTAGGATTTATATTTATTTATCCATAATTTTTATATCAATCGCTCCACCTCTTGCCTATTCCGATCAATCCAGCCAGCACATTTCCTATGAAAACGATTTTCTTAATTTTCGATGTGTCGATCGTGATGGTAAAAAAATCGGTCTAAAACTGCCCTATAAATGCTCCAATGAAGATGAATGGTATACTAGCGGATTTTTTTACGAGGGAAGGTATCAGACCACCGAAAATGACTCCAATCACCACGTTGGTTTTGGTCTGGGGCAAATGATATTTACCCCGGCAGATTTGGAGAATCATGAAATTATCAAAAATGACAGACCTTATGCAGGATGGCTTTATGGTAGTTATTTTCGGGAAACAGTGTCCAAAGAAAATTATGAAAGAAGAGAATTGGAGGTGGGTGTTCTCGGGAAATATTCAAAAGCGGAAGAATTTCAAAATTTATTTCACCGAAAATTCTATGGAAACAGTAAAAACAATGCCCAGGGATGGAAACATCAAATTGGATCTGAACCGGGTTTAGTGGCTGTCTATCATTTTTCGGATTTAATGTTCAGAAGTAACGGCCATAAAATGGATCTGAACTGGTTATTTAATGGACGTGGCGGAAATATTTTTATTGATGCCGGCCTTGGAACAATAGTCAGGGTTAGCCTGTTCAATCCGCTTTTTCCGCTATTCTCTCCCTATTCGACACCTCATACCGTGATTTTCTTTTCATTGAAAACAGATGTTAAAATTGTGGGCTATGATGCTACTTTCCAGGGTGGTGGTTTGGATCGAGTGTTCAATCGTGGACGTGGCAGTCCTCACCATTATGAATATCAAGACATAGTACCGATTGTAACCACTCTGGAAGGAGCACTGGCTCTAAAAAGCCATTATGGTGTATCCTTGGGTTATTCTGTGTTTCTGCGTAGCAAAGAATTTGTTGCTCAATCTGAAAATTCCCGATGGGGAAGAATCACTCTAACTGGTAGTTTCTAAAATCTTTTGGTTCTCCAGATTTTTCAGTGTTTGACCAGCAATTCATCCGATATCATAAAACCCTCCGTGATCAAAAGAGAGCAATTCTTTGCCGCCAGTATCAGCATTCCCTAACCCGGCATAGCCGGAACCAATTTTTGCCACAGAGCCACAGAAAATTTTTTAAAACATACTTTGTGATACTGCGACTCTGTGGTTAAATTCTTTTGCCATTTTCCGCAGAATTTAATTTCTAAGAAACTAATGGGGTTCAATCGGGACATATCCATTTGTTGAAACTCTGGAAAATAAACAGAAATTTTCTATTGAAATATTCAAATATCTATATATAAATTAATTATAAATAAAACAGTGAATTATTTTTTGAAAGGGGGGATTGAACTTTTCAGGAGGTGATTTACAAAATCCATTTAATGATCATTGATCGCAGGAGAAATATGCAAATCAAAGTCACACCGACAGCCAGGCAGGAACTGGCTAAATTGTTAAAAGAAGATATTGGAAAGAAAGTTCGGATATTTATTGCAGGATTTGGTTGAGGCGGGCCCCGCTGGGGCCTGGCTCTGGATGAGCCAAAAGACAGTGATGACACCATGCATGTAGATGGTATGGATATTATTTTGTCAAAAAGTGACAAACCGTATTTCCCTGATTCCGTAATAGATTTTGTGGAAAAAGGTTGGAGAAAAGGTTTTTATGTTCAACCCAGTTATGGGTATGCCTGCTAATCCAAAAGAGGAGGGATCAATTCCCTCCTCTTCCATTCCAAAGGACAACATTTTTCCACCTGTGCAGGTGTATTTTACGCAACCAGTTTAAACTCAAGGACATGATGCTTAAACCAGGTTGGATATTCCTGATTCTTTTTTAAGGCCGTCACCGAAGCCAAGGCCACACTCCCTGC
>JADFZZ010000034.1 GCA_015232315.1 SAR324 cluster bacterium
GTCTTCTCCCTGAGTGGCAACATCTTCAGTTTGGGCTTCGACATCTTCCTCAGCCGTTCCGTTCCCTGTTGTATCTTCCTGAACAGTCTCCCCAGCTTGTACCTCAGCCCCGTCGCGGTTTTCAGATGTTCCGCTTTCGGCCTCATCTCCATCAATCGCTTCTTGATCTTGAGAAACAACATCTTCAGCGTGTGAGGCGGCATCTTCCTCAGCCGTTTCGTCAGACATGGTTTCATCTATTGTATCTTCCTGAGATGCCTCAACAGCGCCTTCCCGATTTTGGGAGGTTTGGCCTTCGGTCTCATCGCCTTCAACCGGGTTTTCGTTTTGAGCAGCAACCTCGTCAGCCCGGGATTCCCCCTCAACTATAGTTTCTTCACCCTCAGCAACACTTGCGGTAGTTTCCAGAAACACCTCATTTTCCAAATTTGTTGCCTCAATTTGAGAATTATTTTCTGCAAATGGTACATCAGAAGATTGGTCGGTTGCCTGTGTACTGCAATTCTGTCCAGCGGCGGGAGTCGTATTTTCGGCAGAAGCGGTATCAACGGATGTAGAACCTGTGTCAGGAATTGTTCCGGTGGTTGCATTCGCTGGAGACGCCTGAACAGGTTGGTTTATCGTCTGATTGGTGTTGAATGAGGGATTGACAATATCGGGGGCTGATGAATCCACTTGAACGGTTGTGGCATCAGCTTTTTGATTGATACTTTGATTCTGTGCACCTGTATCAGAAACAGGAGTTCCTACAAAAGAAAACTGAGTGGCTGTATTCAATGCCGCAGGTTCACTGGTTTGAACGGTGGCCGTCACATCAGACACTGAAGATTCGCTGGTGCTGGTGTTATTGGCACCAGAAGCCTCATCAGGCAGAATTATTTCAGCAAATGACATTTCTGAAACAGAATTTTCATTATTTGACAAAGATTCTAATGCCACTTTTTGAGGGATTGGTTCCTGATTATC
Source organism: SAR324 cluster bacterium (assembly GCA_015232315.1). Lineage (NCBI taxonomy): Bacteria > Deltaproteobacteria > SAR324 cluster bacterium. Next base: position 967 of record JADFZZ010000034.1, read on the forward strand.
CGTTACGATAGGGTTCTCTGTTTGCTGTGATAACTCATTCCCTGTTGTCGAAGAGACCATCGTGGCAGGAGGTTCTGCACCGCCCTCTATTCCAGGCGTTCCTGCACCAAAGGTTGTGTTCGACGGTTCCGTGATGGTGCCATGATAGGCAGTATGGCCTGCTTCCCCTTCGATCACCGCCGTTCCAGGAGTAATAGTGACCAGCATTGGTGTGTCATCTTCATCTTTTTCGATAACTATTTTCTCAAATTCTCCCGAAGATAAATCACCTTTGTCCAACTCTGTCGTGAAATCCAGATCTTCAACCGATGATGCAACAGAGAAGTTTCTTTTTTGTTCAATGGCCATAAATATCCTTTTTATAATCTCTGAGGTTCATAACATTGCCATATGATGCGATGGAAGTTGAAGGTGCTGTCACGGTAACGATTGCAAAATATAAGTTGTCTGGAGGTCCGTGTATTGTCTGAACCATGCTTTATGATAGTTTGATTGCATCAATGTTCAGTTTTGGACACAAGAAACTCCTCATTATTCATAAAACAGGATCATACATACAAAATTAATTAAACAAAAGTATGTTTTTTTGTGATTATTCGTTTAGATAATTTACGAATTTAGGTAATTTTACCAATGATCTACTCTCCCTTTCTTGTTTTAAAAATTGTTTGACTGGTGTGTTTTGTGTTATGAGCAAAATAGAGAAGTAACAGCATGTTAGCATTGTTTTTGCAGTTGTACTTGTGAACATCTGTTTTGCGTAATACCGATTAATGCCAGTTAGGAGTGAAAATTATGTTTGATCATCAATGTGCTGAAAATGAGAAAAAGTGTCACGTCGAACTTGATCCGGCATCCAGAAACTCTCAGCAGGGTGGTGGATTCAGTGTCAAGCCCTGAAGGACACGCTATTTCAATTCTAAATTCGCATGATTAGTGAAAAAATGAAAAACAACCTGGTTGACTTACGTTCTTACAGAGATAAATCCCCAATAGTTGAAAAGGCGCTCTCGATTTTAGAGAAGTGGGATTCTTCAGAAACATCCGCACAATGGAACGAGGAACGGTCTAAGCTAATCCCTCTCCTGCCAGAATTGTTTCAAGAATTAACCCACAAGGAACCTGAGTTAAAAACCAGAGTAATTTCCCTATTGGAACGTGCGAAATTATCAGAATCGGCCTTCTTTCTGGTTCGTTATCTGGAGGATGTTGATGACGAAGTCAGGGCCTCGGCTATTCAGGCATTAGGTCAGATTGGAGAGAATTTCGCGATAATCCCCTTAAAAAACGCCTATGAACTTGCCACACAGGAACACAGGCAACTCATTCTTAAATCTTTAAATCAATTGGTTGACGATCAATTTATTTTTAAATTTTTAGGAACTGACTCCAATCTGGATCAACTCATTGTTGCTTTGGAGATCCTGGATTTGCTACTTACAGACAAACATCTGTTACTAACGGCCGCCGGGTATAGGGCATTATTCGACCGTTTGGTGCCGCAGGTGCGTCAGGCCAGAGAAGCTGGATTTGATCTGGAAACCTTGAATGAAACGATTAACGACCTTCAGGCCCGATTACGTCACCATTTGGATAAGAATCGGCGTTCCCGAGAAGAAATGAAGTTTCAATTGAAGCTTCAGCATACACAATTACAGAATTTTTTGTCTCGACCAGGGGAGGCGGATTCCCTAATCGAAATTGAAGACGCGACACCGCTGTTGGAAAGATTGCCAGCACCCTCTGCTGACAAAGAACCGAAGGCACTACCCCCTGTTGTCCAGAGCGATGCATTGCCCTTGCGTGAATTGATCATTGCGGCAAATCGAAGAGCCTATCTGGAGGATGCTGAACGGAAACAGGTGAACAAAAAAGTAAAATGCAAGGAATCGTTTCGGGTTGATTCAGAACATGAGAAGGCAATGTTTCAAGGTCTTCAAGTGCTGATTTCAATGGCCAATTTTTTATCCGTTCCGGGGCAAGCGGTTCTAATAGAAATTGATGACGCCCTGGACAATGTCGTCGCTATCAGCCTGAACGGAACATTCTCCAGAAAATCCATATTCAAACATTTCCTGAATGAACATGAATTTAAACTCCATAATATTCCAGAGATTCAGGCCAGACTGAAAGAGTTGGAACAACCTGTTAAAGAGTTAAACGGAGCGTTCGAAAGTAAATTAAAAAATGATAGATTCTTGATCAAATTCAAACTTTCGTCAGGTATCAAGACAACCGGAAATTCTTGAGTCCGCTGTGATATGACCGCCATTGATGGCAAAAATTTAAACTCTGAATTGTTGAAAAAAGGACGCTGAGCATGGGAAATCATGACGCAAGCAGTAAAGATATTGCCTTAGAACAAAAAAGAAAAGCTGAACAAACCATGGCGGCCAAGGCAGAGCATTACCAGAAAATTGTGTTGGCACAAAAAAAGAAAATTCAAGATCTGGAAGTAAAGATTTCATTGTATCTGAAAAGAATCGTCCTGCTGGAAAACAATCAGGAGCCTGATGACAGCGATGTCCAATTGCTGAAATCAACAATATCCCGGCAGGAACTACAAATTCAGCGACTGGAACAGGAAATCGTATTCCTGAAAGGCGAAGATGTGCCTGAAATCACAGACCCTAAAAGGAAACAATTATACAACTACCTCAAAGACAAACGATCTTTTCAACAAATGTCCGATCGAATGCTGAGAATACTTGTGAATAATCTGACTACACAAAGATTGACAAAGGGGGAGATCATCATTCAGGAAGATACCGTCAGTTCCCATGTGTTTCTCATTCTCAAAGGGAAAATCGCGGTTGTTAAAAATGGCGTGGAAATCTATGAAATGCAACGGATTGGCGATATTTTTGGTGAGATAAGCATGCTCACGCAAGCTCCAGCCAGCGCCTCCATCATCGCTAAAGAAAATCTTGAATTGATGAATATCTCTCATGAAATATTGAGCAAAATTGGAGACAAGGATTTTTATTTATGGCTGGGCCGCATCCTGTCAGATAAGTTACAGCGAACCACCCTTGAGTTGACAGGCGTAAAAAAAATCCATTCGCAGAAAGAACAGGATATTATCCTCGATACCATTTCGATGCTCAACGCCATTGATACTCTGGCAAAACAACAAATAGAACATGACAGCCAGGAAATAGTTCCCGAACCAGTTCAGGAGGATTTTGAGCAAAAGGATCGGCTCCTTGCCGCAGTCAGTAAAATGCTGAAAGACATGGCGTCTATCCGGGAAGAGGACTGTTTTTCCATAGAAACTTATGAAGAAGACGCAGAGCAAGGCCATATGCTCACAGAGATTGTCCTCAACAATCTGAAACAAGACCACCAGGTCATTACAGTTCGTAAGTTTCCCTGTTAAAAACGTGTGAATGTAAAATGAATCGCTCATCGGGCAGGGCTGTTCATTTCTCCTTATTTTGAACGTCAACCGGAGGGTAGGCGGGGATTACATGCCCCGCAAACGCCAAAAATCGTATGTTTGACGGGCACGTAGTCCCGTCCTACCAGAGAAGTGAACAGCTCTGGCTCATCGGGGAACTGCTTCAGGAGGATAAATCAAGGACAACGGCAATTGCAACCGATCCAGTTGATCCAGCAGAAGTAACCAATAAATTTTCTGACTGGAAATCAGGTCTGTTTCAGACTGAAGCGCTACTTTTCTGGCTTCGATCAGTTGATCAAAGGTGATTTCGCCCACATCAAACTGAAGTTGTCGTTGTTTGGATTGCTGTTGTCGAAGCTCTGTCTTTTGTCGTGCAAACTCTACCTTTTTGTATTCCATCTGGATTTTGTGATACAAATGAGCCGCCTCGGACTCCAGTTTATTTTTCTGAGTGATTCGTTGCCATTCAAGTTGTCGAATATCCAGCAACGTGATTTCTTTTTTCTCGGAGTCACCCCCCCAAAAATTATAAACCAAACTCACATACGCACCGACATTGGTACCACTGGAAGCATTCGCGGAGGCCAGTCCAGCGTTTCCTCCCACTGTTATTTCAGGATCGGTCTGGGCGGCATTCAATTCGAGATCCCGATTCAACAATTCAAGACGGGTTGTGAGTTGGTGGTAGGCGGGATCCCGCTCAAGAAACAACTTGATAAACGCGTCACGAGTCTTTTCAAACACAGGTATTTCCGGCGCCAATGGCGTGGTGTCCAGGGCCGGCAATCCGATATACATGGCCAGTTGTTCCCGGGCAAAGCGCAGGGTAGCCTCCTGAAGGGCAAGTTCATTCTGCAGTTCAGCATATTCAAGTTGCAGTTTTTGCGTGTCAAGATCTGTGTTTTGGTGAGCCAGAGCTTGTTGCTGGGCCTGTTGTTGTTTCATCCAAACCATATGCATCCGGATTTGGCTAAATTCCTGATAACTGATCAGGACATCCCAGAAACGACGGGCCACCAGTGAAGACAGGGAAGCTTTTTCTCCTTCAAAATCGAGCCGTCCTTCCTCTAGTTGTATTTTTTCCTTCTCATAGCCGATTCGGCCTGCCTTAGCCCCTTGGCCATAAATCGGCATGGCCGCACTGAGTTGGACTTGATTGAAGGTTGTCGCGGAATCGTCAAAAGCGGTTTCATCCCGTTGCAACAGGCGTAATTGCCAGTAAAATCCATTTTGGAAACTCTGACGATACGCTGTTGACAACTGTTGTGCGTCTGCGGCACCACTCACTGTGATGTCTCGAGAATCAGAAACATCATTGCTGGTCAGAGACAACGTTGAGGAAACCTGATGCCGAATCTTGCCTTCTTCCAGTCGCTCCTCCTGAAGTTGAAATCGAAGTTCACGGTCCTTGAGCGCCTGTGTTTCTGAGGCGGCCTTGGTGGCCAGGGCAAGCGACTGAAGGAGATCAAGGGTCGGCGCCGTAGTTTCCTGAGCCTGCGTGGCAACAGAAAGACAGACGATCCAGAAACACAGAAACAATCCCAGTTTTTCAAGGTAAATAGACATTGGTCAGCATCCCGGGAGAATAGCGTTTTTCGACATTGTTGATTTCCAGTTTGATCAACAGGGTTTGACGAATAGCATCCACCTCACTGGAAATAAACACCACAGAACCCCGGGTTGTATCAACAGCATTTCCCATGTTGATCTCCACTTTCAGTATTTTTCCACGAGTGAGTTTGGCTGATTCAGACAAAGGGATATAGACCTCCATCTGCAAGGGGTGAACGCCGATAAGTTCCATGATTTCCTGCCCCTGCCGCACCCATTGGCCCGGATAAACCCTGATTCGCTGAATCACTCCGAAATTGGCGGGTGCCAGTTCACTGGTTTTTTCAATGGCGGCCTGCGCCAACAGCATTTCGCTGTGTTTCAGTTTCACTTCTTCTTCGGCAATGGCGATGTCTTCTGCTCGAGTGGGTGTGATTTTCATCTGATATTGACTTTCCACCAGACCAAAGGCTTCCGGCGAGATGGCCCCGGCTTCAAATTGCTTTTTTTTCTGGGAATAAATCAATTCAGCGTTTCGGCGTTCCTCTTCAGAATAAGGATTTTTTACCTTGCTCAGATATTGCTGGGCTTTTTTCCATTGGGCTTCAGCCATTTGCAGTGCAATCTGCAATTCCTGACGTTCAATCTCGAACAACGGGGAGCCTTGTTTGATGGGTGTTCCTTCAGAGAGCAATAAATTGATTCTGCCAGACTGCTGGGCCACCAGCGTGATTTTATAATTTTCTCTCAAGATGCTGGCATAGGGATTGGCCAGCACGACCCCTGCGTTTAGCAGAATAATCAGAATTGTTGAGATGAATGAATACATGGTGGTTCTCCTATCGTTCATGCAGGGCCTTTTTGGCAGATGCGAAAATGGGTTTGAGCAGATATTCCATGACGGTTTTTTCGCCAGTCCGGATATCTGCCTGCAAGGTCATGCCCGGCAGGATCGGGGTGGTTTCCTGACTGACCAGAAAAGAATTGGGCAATTTGACGATGCCTTTGTAATAGGGATTTCCTGTCCGATCCAGAAAGGTGGAAGGTGAAATCTCATCCAGTTCGGCTTTCATGCCTCCATAGCGGGAAAAATCATAGGTGGTGAATTTCAGCGTCACCCCCTGACCAATACGAACATGACCAATATCCCGTGAGGAAATCTGGATTTCAGCAATCATTAGAGTGTTGAGCGGAATGATCTCCATGATCACTTCTCCGGGTCCGGTAATTTCTCCGGGCGAATAGAGCTTCAGCCCGTGCACCACCCCGTTCACAGGGCTTTTGATAGACAGGTTTGCCAGTTTTTCCTTGATGCGTTTGACGTTTTCTCCGGTGTGAAACAGTTCCTCATTCACCGCTGACAGTTCCATGATCATTTTTCGTTGTTCAGCCAGATCATCCAGATCAGCACGGTATTTGTCATTCTGGTTCTGAAATACCGTTCTCAGCGAGCGCTGATAGGATTCCAGATGCGCAAAGATCCGTTGTTGATCTTTGACAAAATCCTGATGTTCGGTCGTGATTTGTGAAAAATTCGGAATTTTGCCTTCAATCAGGGATTCCAGCCTGATTTTCTGGAGCATCAGCGAATCCTGCCGGGTGGTGTACTGCTGAAGCTCAGACATCACCATATCTGTGTTGAATTTGAGCAACACCTGCCCTTCGGTCACAGGCGTGCTTTCCTGCACATACAACTCGGATACGATCCCTCCGGTCACATGCTGGATCCGATGGGATTTCCCAACGGGCACCACCTGTCCCGGAGCTACGGCGGTTTCTTCAATCACGGTGTTATTGGCCCACATGATGAAAACAAACACAATGACGGTACAAAACACAATGATGAGGCGGATGATCACGGGACTGCCGCTTTCTTCCAGCAGTACGGATTTGGCCAGATAACGAGATTCCTTGTCGCCCAGTTTAATATTTTTTTTCATAAGCTCTCAGTTGATTTCTTTCATATAGGTTGGCAGTACCTGATCTTTGGTGCCATACATCCGCACCCGTCCCTTTTCCATCCATAAAATTTTATCAGCCAGTTCAAAATATTCCGGTTTGTGTGTCACCAGAATCAGGGTTTTATGTTTTTTGTTCTTCTTGAGTCCTTCAATAAATTGTGATTCTTCCAACGGATTGACTCCCTGTTCCGGTTCATCGAGTAGCATGACATCCTTGTTGCGCAGGAAGACTCTTGCCAGTCCGATTCCATTGCAGAAGGTGTCGGTGAACATGGATTGGTTCTGGCGGTTGTAATATGTTCCGAATTTTTCATCCAAGGATTCAATATCCTCCAGAATACCGGCATTTTGAGCGGCAGTCTGAAGGGCTTCGAGATCGGCGCCAGGCAGGGCAAGGCTGATATTGGAGGCAATGGAACCATGAAACATATAGGCGGTCTGGGGCGCATAGGCGATAGATTGTCGTAACACGATCGGGTCGATCTGCCGGACATTCATGTTGTCCACCAGCACTCTTCCCGCCTGCGGTGGATACAAACCCAGAATCAGTTTGAGGATGGTTGATTTCCCTGAGCCGTCGTGCCCTACAATCACCAGTGTTTCTCCCCGGTGGATTTCAAAGGAAACGCCGATCAATGCCGGGTGAGCATCAGGCGAATAGCGGATGGAAACCTGGGCAAAGGCGATATGTCCCTGGAGGCTTTTGCTCAAGGCCATGGAACTTTCCAGATTGTGTTCGAGTTTCATGTTCATCAACCGGTTGATCTGGCTCACACTTTTGAGGATTCGCTCAATCTGTGCAATCACCCCGAAGCCGGTCTTCAGCGGGGCCAGCAAGCGCCAGAGCAATAATGTGCAGGCCATGAGCGCACCCACACTCATTTTTTTATCAATCACGTTGACCACTCCCACAAACACAGTGGCCAGTCCGGACAAGGTCACAATCACCTGGGAAAACGTGTTGATGAGCGCATTCAACCGGTTATTCAGGTAGACGCCCATGGCCGCCTGGGCAGAGAGGTCCCTGTAGCGTTTCAGCCACATCCGGGTGCTACCGGTGTATTTGATGGCCCGATAATTGGTCAGCATTTCAACCAGCAGTTCCTGACGGGCTGATCCGGATTTTGAGGATTCCACCGTGATTCTCCTGGTGATGGGAATGATGATGAATCCAAACAGAATGAACACTCCGATTCCGGCCAACGGGACATAGGCCACATTTCCCCCCAGAACCACGATAGCTCCCATCATCAGGGCAATGAAGGGCATTTCGAATAAGGCAATGACTGCGTTTCCCGCAAAAAATTCCCGGACTGTTTCAAAATCCTTGATACGGGAGACCTGTGCGCCAAGGCCGGCAGATTCGGTGTAAGCCGGAGGCAGATAGAGAATACGGCGCAAAATTTCATTGCCCACAAGGTTTCCCAGTCGCACACTGATGAATCCAAAAACATGAGTCCGTAAAATCCGGAAACCTGTGTCGCACAGTATAAAAATGAAGATTCCCATGCCCAGAAAATATAGGGATTCGGATGTTTCAGCCGTTAGGATCTGGTTGTAGATGGTCATGATGAACATGGGCGAAATCAGTGCGACCACACTCAGAAACATCGTGATCAGCAAACCCGTCAGCATCAACTTTCGAAACCTGCCCAGAATCAATTGAAACCATTCGGTTTGTTGTTTCAACAGTTTGACAGTGTTGCTTTTCATCAATTCGAACAGGATGATATTTCCCCGAACTGACCGCAAAGGCATTTCACTGTAAGTCAGGGCTTCGGCATCAAACATCAGCACACCTTTGTCAGTGTTTTTGATCAGCACTTTGACGCTTTCTCCGGGCACGACAAAAATGCAGGGCAACAGCCGTTCATCAAGGGTGTCCATTTTTTTGTAGAGCATGGAACTCTCAAATTTCAGATTGGCCATCGTATTCATGAAATCGACCAGATCCATTTGTTCCGACATGTAGGGCCTTGCCTGACTGATATCCGACTGTTTTCCATGCCAACCCAAGGAATCCAGCAAGGGCAACAGGCATGGGGCATAATCATGAACTGTGCGTGTTTGCCCATGCATCGGGTCAAACAGGGTGATCAGATATTGATAAAATCTATAAAAAGGATGCTCATGATTCATGACGGTATTGTCCGTGGTTGGGAAGATTTTACAAAGGTTTCATAATCAATGCCATTGATATGATTGACCCACCAGTCCAGCACCATGGCTTTCAACCGGTGCGAAAGGGAAATTCTGCCTGCGGCAAAATTTTGCCGGAAGTCGTTCAGTTTCCGCAGATAATTTTCATGGAGTTGCTTGTGTAGTTCAACATTTGGCAGATTTTTTTCCAGAAGGACCATCTCTTCCCGGCGAAAATGATCGGCGGCCAGTTGATATAAATCGTCAAAAATCCGGCGGGTGCGCTCCACTGTTTCAGCATCAGGTGTCACCTGATTTTCATACAATTCCACAAGGTGACTCAAGTCGAGGGTGATTTCTGCCATGTGGCGGTGGTCGGCATCCAGAGCTTCATGATTCATGGAATGGATGACCCCTGAAATATCGTTCCAGGAACGGGCATCTTCCATTTTTTGCAGAACCCAGTTGTTTTCGCAAAATGTCTGATAATCGACCATGTTGATATGATTCAGCCACCAGTCCAGCACTTTTATTTTCAGTTCGTTGCCAAAATCAATGTCGCCTTGTTCAATGCGTTCACGGTAATCCCTCAGCATATCCATAAAGATCTGATGCTGTTTTTTCTGGTTATCATAGCCTGTCAGGCCAAATTCCCGGATGATCTGTTCTTCATGTAAAAAATGCTCGTCGGAACAACGATAAATCGCATCAAAACTTGCCAGTAATCCTGCTCGATCCAGCATTGAAGGGTCTTTTGCGTCCAACAGGAGTTTCTGGAAATCAAAGGTGTAACGCGCCATCATTTCATGTTCATGATCCAGTGCTTCAATGCCGATGTGTTTGACCAGTTCATGCATATCGTTCCATTCCAGGGAACGATCCAGCACTGCGCCTTTCCAGTTTTTGACACCAAACGTATGGTAATCGTATTGATTGATATGTTCGATCCACCAGTCCAGGATGGTCAGTTTGAGTTCCATGGAAATCGTGATTTTGCCGGCCTGAAAATCATGAATGAAGGTCCAGAGCATTGATAGAAACCGGTCATGAGCTTCCTGTTGCCGTTCCATGCCATCCAGATGAAAATCCCTGATCAGGTTTTCTTCATGGGCGAAATGCTTTTCTGCGGCTCGATACAATTTACTCAGCAATTCCTTCTGTTCGTCAATCTGATCCATCGCAAGTCCGATTAACCCATTGCGTTCGATCAACTGATTTAATTCCAGTGCCAATTCGGTCATGCCCTGGTGTTCCTTATCAATTGATTCAATGCCGGTTGAAATGATGATTTCCTCAATATCCTTCCAGGTTCTGGCTGTCTGCATGATCCAGCGAGCCCATGACCTGTCCACCTGTTCATTGTTGTTTTTCATAGGCTTCCTAATACCTCAAGAGTTGTAAGTTTTCAGTTATCAGCTTTCAGCTTTGTGTAAGTCATTGAGATTAAAAGTTTTCTGAATATCAAATTTTCAAAGAAACTTTTATGCTTATATGAAAATCGTAAGAATTTTAATCAGTTCAAAAAAAACTGAGAACTGAAAGCTGAGAACTGACCACTGTCGAGCTAATACAGACTTTCCAGAGTATCGCCTGCCAGTTGATACACACCATCGACCATCATCAGCAGTTTGGGTTGATTGGTCACCAACACGATGGTGCATTTCCCCGTCAGTTTCTTAATGAGATCCAGCACCACTTCTTCGGTTTCCTTGTCCATCACCCCATTAGCCCTGTCAAACAACAGAATTCTTGGACGATGCACGAGGGCACGTGCGATAGCGATTCGCTGAATGAGTCCGGTCGGAAGAAAATTGGTGCTTTGTCCGCCAACCCTGGTTTGATATCCCAGCGGCAAATTGGCCACATGCTCATCCAGACCAAGGAGTGCGGCCGCATCCATCGCCGCAAAATGTTTTGAATGATCAAACATGGTGATGTTTTCCATGATTGTTCCGGAAAACAAGACACCGGTTGGTGGAAAATAGGCAATCTTTTGACGAAGTTCCGTCGTATCCCATTGAGTGATATGGTAATCATCAATCAACACACTACCCGTTTCCGGTTTCAGCATACCCATCAGCAGATACAGCAGGGTGGTGGTGGTTCCAGAATTTTCGCCCATGACCGCAATGATATGGTTGGGTTCCACTTTCAGATGGGCATCCTTGACCACCCAGGCACTTTGCGGATCGTAACGGAAAGAAACGCCTTTCAGTTCTATCGCTCCTTCAAAATCCAGCGGCAAAGGTGGTGTGTCTGGCATCGTCTCCAGTTCCATCGCGGCTAATTCCTGAAGGCGGGATCGGGCCAGGTTTGCTTCAGAAAACCTCATCCAAAAGCCGGCCGCGCTCTGAATCGGTTGCATGGCGCGTCCACCGAGCATCATGCAGGCTGTCAGGCTCCCCACCGTCATGAATCCATCGAGAACAGAACCCGCTCCGATTCCAATGATGCCATACATGGTGATTTGGGAGAACAGCACTCCCACATTGGCTGGCAACATGCTCCAGCGGGACGTTTCCATATTTATTTCAGCAGATTGTCCTTGCAGACGAGCATAACGCCGGAGGATCTGTTCTTCCATGTGCATGGACTTGATGGCGTGGATTCCGCTCAAAATCTCGATGATAAAATTGAATCGACGGTCATTCACGACCATTTGATTATCCCGGGCCGCCTGAAAATTGGTTTTGAAATACGAGACAATGCCCAGAAACAGAATCATCAAAATGATCGGAAAAAACACCAGATTACCTGCCAGAAACCAGATGGCAAACAGAAATATGAGGGCAAACGGCAGATCCAGCAACACCTGAAATACCTGTCCGGCATAAAAACCTCTCAAGGTAGAGATGGCATTCAAGCGGTCTAAATGAACCCCGGTTTCAAACTGCTCAAACTGCTCAATCCGGCTGGTCATGAGGCGTTCCACCGCACTGCAACTCACAATGTGTTCAAATCGGGCCGCCATCCATCCACTGATGAAGGATCGGGACAGACGCAGGACTGCTTCGAGAATAACCGCGGTGGTGCAACCAATGGTCAGCCAGGTCAGGGTACCCATGGATTCATGCGGGATGATCCGGTCATACACCTGCATCAAGGTGAGTGGGAGGGCCAGCGAAAGGATGTTGATGAAGGCTGAGGCCAACAGCAAATCAAAGGTGTTCTGAGCAAAGTGCGGCATTTTCATCAGGCCTTTGACCCAGTTTTCATTTTCTCTGAATTGATCAATCAGCATAAGAGCATGGGGATGATTATTTTTCAGAAGCCGTGTTTTTCCATGATTTTCATGATCATGTTTTCCTTGGTGATCTTTTTTAGGCCCTGATTGAAGGCGTTGAGTTTTTTCTGAAATCCCGATGTTTTTTTGGCGATTCCCAGGTATTGGGATTCCGTCCTGAGTGGCGGGGACATCCATTCCAGTTGATTCATTTCAGTCCGAAATTCAGTTTTAAGGAGATATTGGCACAAGGCTTTGTCAATTATGATCAGATCCACCCTGTCCTGAAGTAGCATAGCAATGTTCTGAGCGTCTTTTTCAACTTTTGTGGTGTTGAGAAACGTTGCTTTTTCAAATTCCGGGAGACTGGCATATCCCGCGACAGTGCCAATGATATAAGGTTTGAGAGCCTCAAACGTTGTGAAGGCGATCTGATCACTTTTTCTTTTATAAAAGCCAATTTCATTGGCTGGCAACGCCTCTGAAAAAACGAAGTTCTTCTCCAGTTCCTTGCTATACCAGACGCCAACGATTCCATCATAGTCACTGTTCGCTTTTTCCTGAGCGTCAGCCCTTGGAAAAAATGATATTTCCAAGTTATAGCCAGCTTTTTTGAAAGCTTCCACTACAATTTCGGTGATGAATCCCTGATTAGGCAGGTTGTCACCATAATAGGGCGGGTATTCCATCGCAACCAGTTTGATGGTTTCAGCAAAAGCGGGAGTCCAGACACTGGTGAAAAGGAGCAAAACAATGACGTTCACAGAAAAATTTTTCAACATACGTTTCCTGAGGATGATTGAGGTGTGAGGGTTCCCGCTGGATGGTCAAGGTCTGGCATGGTCAAGCCGGTGTCCCAGTCTTTCCAGACAGGATCAAAGCCCTGTTTGCGCAACATGGCGGCCACTTCATCCGGGGTTCGTTTGTCTTCGATTTCAAACTGTTTTCCTGTGTGATTTTCTTCGGAATAGCCTCCGGGGGTAGTTCGGGATCCAGCGCTCATCTGGGTCACGCCCAGTGACACAAGATGATCCCTTAGACTCGCGGATTCACGGGTGGAAAGGGTGATGCCCGCATTGGGCAGAAACAGACGCAAAGCGGTCATCAACTGGACAAAATTTCTGTCTGTGACCTGAAACAGTTTGTGGTGTGCTCCGGCCGCCTGTCTCATTCTGGGAAGGGATACCGAAATATGCGACTGCCAGAATTTTTTTTCCAGAAAAGACGCATGGAGTCCGGCACAAAAGCCATCATACCGCCAGTCACTCAGGCCCAGCAGAGCGCCCACATTGATACGTCTCATTCCCGCTTCTCCGCCTCGTTCCGGTGTTGCCAGGCGATAGTCAAAATGTTTCTTTTTGCCGGCGAGATGCACCAATGAATAAATCTCACGATCATAGGTTTCCTGATACACCGTCAACCCGTCAATTCCAGCCCGAACAAGTCTTGCATATTCCTCAGTCTTGAGCGGTTGAACCTCAATGGAAATGGAGGAAAAATACGGACGAATCCATTCCGCGACGTCTGCCAGTGTGGTGTCATTGACATAGCGGGCGTCTTCGCCGGAAAGTAGCAGAATATGCCGGAATCCCATGCGGTGCAGGGCCAGGCTTTCTTCCAGAATCTGGTCTTTATTCAGGGTCAGTCGTGCAATGCTGTTGTTTTTGGAATAACCGCAATAAGTGCAGTCACACAGGCATTCATTGGAAAGATACAACGGCACATAAAGTTGCACAACATTTCCGAAACGCTGGCGGGTGTTTCTCGCGCTGATTTGGGCCATCTGTTCCAGTTGCCTGTCTGCCTGCGGCGATAATAAGGCCAGAAACTGCTCCGGTGACAAACTGTGTCCTGCGGTAACCTGTTTTAAAGTATTCCGAACTTGATCCTCAGTGGTTGATTCAAGCTGTTTCAGAATCTGGTCTTTGGTGAATTGGAGAAATACTTCATTGAATGTCATGGAACTCATGAAATGAAATGTGCGTGGGAAAATATCTGCGGTTCAGGATGAAATGGCATCAAGAAAACCTGTGAGTGGTGAGGATGCCCGTGCTTCATTTGCCACAGAACCCATCCCGCAAAGTCGTGCCATTCTTCCTGCCTGAACGCCCATTTTGAAAGCGACCGCCATTTGAACCGGATCGCCGGCGATCGCCAGGGCGGTGTTGACCAGCACCGCATCAGCACCCATTTCCATTGCGGCCGCGGCATGACTTGGCGTTCCGAGCCCCGCATCGACAATGACAGGCACATTGGACTGCTCAATGATCATTTCCAGAAACAACCGGGTCTGCAACCCCTGATTGCTTCCAATCGGAGATCCCAAGGGCATCACCGCCGCCACTCCGATATCTTCAAGCCGTTTTGCCAGAATCGGGTCCGCGTGGATATAGGGCAAGACATGAAATCCTTCCTTGACCAGGACTTTTGCCGCTTCCAGCGTTTCTACGCCATCGGGCATCAGATAGCGGGGTTCCGGGGTCAGTTCCAGTTTGACCCAGTCGCCGCATCCAGCTTCACGTGCCAGCCTTGCCAGCCGGATCGCTTCTTTTGAGTTGGCCGCTCCAGAGGTGTTGGGCAGTAAAGTAACCCGTGATCGGTCAACAGCGGAAAGCAGGGATGTATTGTCATTGTTTGAAAAATCAACCCTCCTGAGTGACACGGTCACCATTTCTGTTCCGGAGGCTTCAATCACCTGTTTCAGAATTTCCGCTGATGAAAACTTTCCGGTACCCACAAACAGTCTTGAGGTAAAAACCGCTGGGCCTAACTTGAACAAATCTTCCTGAGTTTGCATAAATCCTATGATTCGAGAATCTCTTTAGTGAGATTTTTGGGTGAAATAATGGCAACAATCCGGTTGATGACTTCGACCAGATCGACAATCGCGGAATCCAGATCTTTGATTCTTATTTTGATCACATGCAGCATACGGACGATTTTGGGGTCTCGCTTGACTTCGACATCCTTGTCCAAGACCTCTTCTTCCTTAATCAGTGCCTGTTTTTGAGCTTCAAGACGATCAAGTCGTTCATACAACTGAGAAATCATTTTGCGCATCTGCTCGTCATCAGAGCTTACTGTTAAATTTTTTCCTTCCATACAGACTCCCGTAGCATTGAACAATCATTATTGGGTTTCTTATTTTTCCCCATTAATTCTCAGGCTCCTTTCCCGGAATTAACAAACATGCCAGTCGCTGTCGCATAATTCAAAAGTGGTGTCTTCTCGACCAAAGGGAGAAATCTTGAATATAGTAAAATCAGTGGCTTAAAAAGTTAAAGATCCCACACAGGCGTTCGGGATGATACAAAAACACAATTTTGCGACAGCGACCAGCACTCCCTGATGCTCAACAAGATAACAAAGTCTTAATGAAATTCAAACTTTCTTTTTGTAATCAAAAGGGTTTGCAGTTGCCGTATAATTTGTTACAAGGCAACAGCGATTCGTTATTATCATTATGGAGACACTTGATGAAAAAAATCATGATCACCGGAGCTTCCTCCGGATTGGGAAAAGCATGTGCCATGGAATTTGCCAGGCGAGGATATGCGTTGGGACTCACCGCAAGAAGGTTGGATCAACTGGAACAGATCAAGCAGGATATCACCGCCAAATATCCCCATATCCCTGTTGAAATCAGAATGCTGGATGTCACACAGTATGCTACGATTCCTGAAATACTGAGGGATCTGGCCAACCATCTGGGTGGACTCGACATTGTGTTTGCCAATGCGGGTATCGGACTTGGTGGTAAGGCTGGTAAATCTCCGTTTGAAAATGTCCGAAAAACCATTGAAACCAATTTGATCGGTGCCATGGCAACGGTGGATGCCGCGGTGGCGTACTTTCTGGAACAAGGGAGTGGTCAGATCGTGGGAACTTCTTCCGTTGCGGCCTTTCGTGGATTTCCAGGTAATGCGGCGTATTGCGCATCAAAATCAGGATTTTCCACCTACCTTGAAGGAGTTCGCGGTGAAGTTGCCCAGAAAAAAATCTCGGTCACCATTCTTCATCCGGGATTCATTGACACCCCCATCAATGATACTCTGCCCAATCGCCCGTTTGTGGTTCCTGTTGAAAAAGGAGCCATCGAAATGGTCGATCTGATTGAAAAGAAAGTGAAATCATCCACAGTTCCACGCATGCCCTGGAGCATGATTGGCATGCTGTTAAAAACCATGCCCGATGCGGTACTTGGTAGAATCAAATGATGATCATGTTGGGCCGTCAAATACAGCTTGGTCGTGACAAGATAGGGTGAGGTTATTGTGAACGTGAATCTGCCCGCAGAACTTCAAACAGATCGGATGCATCTCCGACAATGGGTATTTAATGATCGAGTATCATTTGCCAGGCTGAACTCAGACCCACAGGTGGTAGAATTCCTCCCCAAAGCACTATCTCAGGAAGAGAGCGATGGTTTTGCAGAACGCATTGAGGAACATTTTCAACAACATGGGTTTGGTCTTTGGGCTGTTGAGATTCTTGGGGTCACACAGTTTGCGGGGTTTATTGGCCTTTCGATTCCAACATTTGAAGCACATTTCACTCCATGTGTTGAAATTGGTTGGCGTCTCGCCCCTGCATACTGGAATTGTGGCTATGCGACGGAGGGAGCACTAGCAGTGCTAAAATTTGGATTCAAGTTTTTGAGAGTAAACGAGATCGTCTCATTCACGGTCCCAAGCAATGTTCGGTCAAGGCGGGTGATGGAAAAGATTGGTATGACGTATGTACCAAGCGATGAATTTGACCATCCAAAACTTCCAGAAGGGCATCCGCTTCGGCGACATGTTTTATACCGAAAGGTTTCATGATCTTGTGCTCACTCACCTCCCTTGCCCGTCAAAAACAAGGGCGTTCCGCCACACGTTCCTATGGAATCGTCGATTCCCAAAATGTGAAAACCCAATATGATAGCGACGATCGTGGCATTGGACGGCGGGAAAAAAGTGAAAGGCCGCAAACGCCATATCTGTGTCGACATTCTGGGAAACCTGCTCCATATCATCGTACATGCCGCCAATAAATCCGACACGGTGGAGGGATGCCGTGTCTTCCAGGAAGCGCTGGAACGTTATCCTTCGCTTGACGCTTTTTCCGCCGATGGCGGCTACCAGGGAACCTCCGTGGACTTTTACAACTTATTCTTTTGCCATTCCATAGATGCTCATGTCTGATATTATCCATCCTCAATGGAACCTTCATTCTTACCATTTTGACCTGCCGGAAAACCTGATTGCCCAGCATCCACCTCCGGAACGTGGAAAATCCCGCATGATGCGGTTGTCACGGGAAAACCAGACCTGCCAGCATGATAGCTTTGAAAATATTGTTGAATGTCTCCCGGCCAACACCACCCTTGTGTTGAACAATACCAGAGTTTTGCCCGCACGACTCAGAGGACAGCGCGCAACCGGAGGATACATTGAAATTCTTCTGATTGAGGAACACTCCCGGGGAGTCTGGGCGGCCATGATGAAAAACGCCCGAAGCGTCAAACGCGGTGAATTGCTGACCTTTGCGGAGGGATACATCCAGGCTCATGCCAGAGAACGTAACGCGGAGGGTTTGTGGATTCTTGAATTTGACGATCCTGAATTATTTTTAAAACGTCTGGAGCAACACGGCGAAATGCCGTTACCGCCCTACATCCAGAGAAAACAACCTGAAAAAACACTCCGGGAACAAGATCAGACAAGGTATCAGACCTGTTTTTCCAAAAACATCGGCGCCATTGCGGCCCCAACCGCAGGTCTGCATTTCACCCCTCAAATTCTGGAACAGATACGCCATCGAGGTATTGAAGTTCTGGAAGTGACACTCCATGTGGGACGCGGCACTTTTGCGCCCTTGCTGCATGAAGACATCCGGCAACATCCGATTCATACGGAATATTTTCATATTTCCCCCGAAGCCCTGACACAACTGACGGAATCCATGAGGAATCACCGGAAAATTGTAGCCGTTGGAACGACCTCCGTTCGGGTGCTGGAAACCCTGGCCCTGCATGAGTTCAAAAAAAATGAGGGTTGGACCAATATTTATATTTATCCGCCCTATACGTTCAAGGTTGTTCAGGGAATGCTGACCAACTTTCACCTGCCTGAATCAACACTGATCCTGCTGGTTTCCGCCTTTTATGGAAAAGATGAACTCCTGCTGGCATATCAGCAGGCGATAGCAGAGCATTACCGTTTTTACAGTTATGGCGACTGCATGTTGATTCTATGAATGATTGTCATGCCAGATGTTTCGTAGGGCTTGCATGACATGGTGAAATCAGCAATAAATAACCCAGGTCATTTCTTTTATTCCTTTCCTCACCCAAAGGCGCATGGCAACAATTCTGATCGTTGATGATGATCCCCAGGTCATTCAGCAGGTACAAATACTGCTGGATGAGTTTGGCTATGAAACAGCGTTTATTTCAAGACCACGTTTTTTATTTCAACGACTGGAATCCAAACGTTTTGACCTGATATTGATGGATATCGGTATGCCTGATATTGATGGGCTGACCTTGTTGAAACAATTGAAAGCACACGATCTTTTTAACAAGATTCCTGTCATCATGTTGACCGGGGAAGATGATGAAAATTTTGTGACCACCTGTTTTGAATCCGGTGCGACGGATTATATCAATAAACCCGT
This sequence comes from SAR324 cluster bacterium, assembly GCA_015232315.1. NCBI lineage: Bacteria > Deltaproteobacteria > SAR324 cluster bacterium. The sequence goes on from JADFZZ010000034.1 coordinate 19,904, forward strand.
GAGTCGCAGTATCCTGGAAGCCCGAATCAAAACAGCGATCACAGCCCATCAGGCCATGGAACTTCTGGAAAACAAGGTGGAAGAACGCACTATTGAACTTCAGCGCACCAATGACTTTCTCGGAAATATCTGCGGGGAGTTGGAGCGCATCAATAAATCGTTTCAGATCTTTGTTCCCAAACAGTTTGTTGATCGCATTTTATCAGAACAATTCATTCAGGCGGGAGACTACGAAGAGGAAATCCTGTCCATTCTGTTTGCGGATATCCGGTCATATACCAACATTGCGGAACAGATGAGTTCCGAACAGATTTTTCAATTCCTCAATGGCTTTTACAGCCTGACAGAACCCCTGATCAGCAAAAACCACGGCTTCGTGGACAAATTTATCGGAGATGCCATCATGGCGCTGTTTGATCAGGAATTGTCCGGGGTCAATGCCGTCAGGGCGGCGGTCGATATTCAGCATGAAACACAAGACTACAATGAATTTCGTAGAAAACTGGACCAACCCCAGATCCAGCTTGGGATCGGCATCAACACAGGTCCCGTCATGGTGGGCACCCTTGGCTCAGACACCCGCATGAATTCTACGGTGATTGGTGATCCTGTGAATCTGGCATCACGCCTCGAAGCCCTGACCAAAAAATACAATGCGCGCATTCTGCTTTCGCATCACACCAGAGCAGAGCTGAAGGATGAGAATTTTCTAATCAGGGAAATTGATTCTGTACGGGTTCGTGGAAAAAATCAGACCGTTGGTATTTATGAAATATTTGATTGTGACCCGCCCCATCTCAAAGATAAAAAACTGGAAACCCGACAAGCGCTCATGAACGCCATTACCCTTTACAAAAGCGCCATGTTTGAGGAGGCGCTGGAACAACTCGAACACTGTTTTAAGGTGTATCCTCAGGATGTGACGGTGATTGAACATATCCAGCGTTGCCGTTATTTCAGCAAATATCCTCCCGCCTCTGATCAATTCTGGACCGGCGTGGTTGGCGAATCTGAATTATTCAAAGACCGTACTCTGCGCCGTCGAACCGAACGTTTTGATCTGGAACCTCCGGGGAAAATTAAAATTGATCTGATGGGAACGATGGTTGAGGGCACCATTCATGATATTTCCGCCGATGGCGCCAGAGTTCGATTTTCAGGTCCACTGTCTCAGGGAGAAACCATTTTATTGAATCTGGATTTCAGGGGCACTGTGCTGGAAACTGAAACAATCACAGAAAATTTCAGGGTTCTGGGGCAGATTGCCTGGCGAAAACAGGAAGACAATCACGGACAGCATGCCTATTGGTTTGGCATCTCCTTCACCATGATGCTTCAAGAACAGGAAGAACAGTTGATCAGGATCCTCAACAACCGGGCCTCCTGATAATCCGGCTTTCTTCTCTCAATCACTCACGTTCAAGGTCCTCATGCTGGTAGCCACTCTCTCTTTAAGAATAAAATTTAATGCGGTCGCTATTGTAATCAGCGGCGCGATTTTTATCATCTATGGCCTTTTCTGGAATATGCTGTTGCCTGTCAGGAGTGAGTTCTGGATGAGCATGGGCTTCTGGGGTGGAATTCTGTTTCTGGCGATTTTATGTTTGAATATCATGTTCTCTGAACTGGTATTGTCACCGCTTTCCCGGCTCAATCACATGATGCGGCGGATTCAGTCCGGACATTTGGGCGAACAGATTCCTGTAATGAATCAGGATGAAATCGGAATTCTGTCCAGCACCTTCAATGCCATGTCCCTTGAGTTGAAAAACACAACGGAACGTCTCAAAAAAGCGGAATATGAACGGGGTGCCGCAGAAAAAAGAACCGAAGCAAAATCCTTGTTTCTTGCCACCATGAGTCATGAAATCCGCACCCCCATGAATGGCTTGATCGGTATGACTGAACTGCTGATGCGAACCGAACTGAATTCACGTCAACTCCATTATCTTGAGACCATCCACAACAGTGGACAGAATTTACTCACACTGATCAATGATATTCTGGATTTTTCCAGACTGGAATCAGGAAAAATTGTTCTCGAACAAAAAGACATGAATCTGCATACCTGTTTGAGAGGCGTCATGGACCTGTTCACACCGTTAGCCCGCGAAAAACATCTGGATTTTCAATATTCCCCGGATCCGTTGCTGCCGCCCGTCATTGTGGCAGATGTGACACGCCTGCAGCAGGTGCTCATGAATCTGGTCAGCAATGCCATAAAATTTACCAGTCAGGGAAGTGTGGTTGTGTCAGTCAGGGTCCTCAATGAACCTGTCCCGGAACAGGAAGGACAACAACTGAATCTCCTGTTTTCCATAAAAGATACCGGCATCGGAATTCCTGAGTCCAGGAAGGCACACTTGTTTCAGCAGTTTTCTCAACTGGATGTATCCATAGCCCGGCAGTATGGCGGTAGTGGACTGGGTTTGTCGATCTGCCGACAACTGGTTTCCATCATGGGTGGAGAAATCACGGTAGACAGCAAAGAACAGGAAGGTTCCACCTTTTCTTTCACCTTTCCCACACGTATTGGCTCTTTGTCTACCATGGTGGCAGATTCCAGGGAAAACACGCCGTCTACGCAATTGCCCGACATCAAATTCCTGTCATCTTTTGCCGAACATTATCCCCTGAAAATTCTGGTGGTTGAAGATGACATCATGAACCAGCGCATGATCATGGCCATGCTGGAAGAAATGGGTTATCATCCCGGCCTGGTTCAAAACGGAAAAGAAGCACTGGAAGAAATGGAACAACAGCATTTTGATATTCTGCTTCTGGATCTGAAAATGCCTGAAATGGATGGTTTTGAGACGGCTGTCAATATTCAATGCCAATGGCCACTTTATGAACGACCCCGCATCATTGCCATGACGGCTGAAGTTTTGCCCCACATCCAGGAACAATGCATCACAAACGGCATGGATGATTTTTTAAGCAAACCCTTTCATATTCGTGATCTGACAAAAATCCTGAAACACTGGTACAACCGGCTGGACAAGATCGACAATGACCGCCCTTCCATGTTACAGGAGCAGGAGGAGAAAGAGACGGACTCCGCAGAGCAGATTCCGGATGATATTCTGTTTTTACAACCGGAAATGCGCTATCAGGATACGTTTCTGTTTGATGAAAACAACAGGATCCTGAGATATCTCAAAGAATCTCGTTTGTTTGAACACCTCGGGCAGGAAACTCTGGAAAAAATGGCACCCCTTTGCAGTTTTCAAAAATATCCCGCGGGAACCGTGATTCTGGAAGAAGGCTATGTCAATGACCATATCTATCTGTTGCAACGTGGTGAAATCGGGATCTACTCCAATGGCAATTATATCATCAGTCTCAAACGCAAAGGCGATTTGTTTGGAGAAATGAGTGTGATCAGTTCCAAACCGGCCTCTGCCAGTGTTGTAGCTGAAACCGCTGTCACTGTTTTCAGTTTCAACGCCAGAAATATCAAACCTTATGCCGGTATTGATCGAAGTGAAGTGGAAAGTGTCCTTTATCGAATCTTTGCCATGATTCTCACGGAAAAACTGATTTTAACAACGCATAAGGCCGAAAAATATGAAACAGTGAACCGGAGACTTGAGCAGACCACCCAGGAATTGTATGAGGCGAAACGTCAGGCCGAGTCCCTCAATCGTTCGAAGTCACAGTTTCTGGCCAACATGAGTCATGAAATCCGCACTCCGCTGAACGCGATCGGCGGCTTCAGTCAAATTCTGCTTCAGCGCCTGTCACCTCTGCCACATTATGAATCGGTCCGTCAGTATTTTGAAAATATTTTATCCAGTGCGAATCATCTGGCTGAAATACTGAACAATATCATTGCACTCTCTCAAATTGAGACGGAACGGAAGGACGTTTTGCAGGAAAATGTCCATATCAAAACATTGTTGCAGGGAGTTTATCATGCCAATAAGTCTTATGCGTTGCAGAGGGACGTGCATTTAACTTACAGCATAGTGCCCGACGCTCCGGAAATCATTCTGACAGATCGCGGAAAATTGAACCAGATTCTGTTCAATCTTATCAACAATGCCATCAAATTTTCAGCAGAAGGCCAGACGGTGCAATTGAAGATGGAGGTTGAAGGAGAAGAACTCAAATTCATGGTGGAAGATGAGGGTGTCGGGATACCGGAAGATAAACTTGAAACCATTTTTCAGCCAATGGAACAGGTCGATAACAGCACAAAACGCAAATTCGGGGGTACTGGCATCGGTTTGGCCATTGTCCGTGAATTGGTCCGTCAGCTTGGCGGTCGCATAGAGGTTCGCAGTCAACTGAATGCAGGAACCTGTTTTACGGTGACCTTGCCCTGCGTAATTCAGTCAGAAACAAGTCCTGTTCTGCATTTCGGGGATTATGTGTTTCATGAAAGCAATCTTGTTCTGGTGATTGAAGACAACATCATGAATCAACTCATGATCCAGGCGCTGTTTGACGAATTGAAGATTCCAGTACAAATCGTTGCCGACGCGGCCCGGGGAATTCAAATTGCGCTACAAACGCCTCCCGATCTGATTCTGATGGATATGCATATGCCGGACATGGATGGGGTGGAAGCCACCCGGATCCTTCGTCAGTCGCCCGGAGGACAGGCAATTCCCATTGTCGCCATCTCGGCAGATGTGCTCAAAGAGCAGCAGGATGCCGCAAAGCAGGTGGGTATCAACCATTATCTGCTAAAACCGCTCGAAGTGAACAAACTTCTGCCTGTGCTGGTTCATTACCTCAAACATACGCCGGTTGTGACTGTTTCCACAGAAACTTCCAGCAATGCTTTCAATATGGAAATCCTGCCTGAAGCAATCAAACAGAAAATGATTGAAATAGCTGAAACATTGAATGCTGTTCCCATTTATGAAATGGAAATTCTGATTGCGGGATTGCGGAACATGATTGAATTATGTAAGGACTACCCTGGCATTAGAACAGGACTGAAGCATATGGAAAACGCTGTTTATGAGGGAAATGAAAGGCTATGGAAGACCATGCTCCATCAGCTTTGTGGTTGATGCCTTTCCCTGGAAATGAGGCCTTCTGCTGTTTTTTGCGTTTTCTCGGGAATATTTGAGTTGATTGATTTGAATGGATTAGGAGAGGGGACGGCAGAAGTTTTTACTCCTGCCTCTTTTTTTACTACGCTTTCAGGGCGGCATCCTCAGAGGTGAACAAGGCAGAATTACCCTGCACAATCCAGACTTCATTCTTGCCGGCTTTGACATGCACAATCATATCATTTCCGGGATCCTTAGCGTCCCCGTTATGAACAATAATTCCGACAGAACCAGGCCCGGTGACGTTCGCTTTGGCAATTTTACCAAAGTTGTCACTTCCTGAAAATTCCGCGGGTTTATCCCAACTGGTAGCGGCTTTTTCAGACAATGGCGTGCCTGAAACATTCCAGATATGAGCACCCCATCCATCATAGTCTTTTCCAGACCGTCGATAATGAATCACCAGCGTACTGGCTTCTTTCTTTTTGGGTTCAGCGGCTTTTTCCGGTTCAGCTTTTTTGGCAGCCGGCTTGGTCGCTGCTGTTTTGGGTTTTGCAGAAGCTGAAGAAGCTTTTGCGGAAGTTTTTTTATTCTCGGTTTTGGTTGGCATCCTGTCCTCCAATTTTAGTTTAATCATGGTTTCACAAAGTTCAATAAGCTGTTCTCCCGGAGAACCGCTTTCGCGACTTTGAAGTGCAATACCCGTTCCCTTAGCATTTCTAAAAAGACGACTACAAGTAAATTTTTTCACAAAATCATCAACTGTCATGAATTATTCACCTTTTCAAACTATCATGCTGAAACGTATTTTACGCACTTTCGGCAAAACAGGAATAAAACTCAACCTGAAACTCATGCGTGCATTGATTTCGGTATTCTCAAATTTTCCAGATTGCCTTTTTTTTGTCTCAATGACAAAAATGAACCATTGACACGGTTTTGCCTGTCCTTGACCATTATTCTTTCCATAACATCCAATGAACCTGCTATGAATGAGGACCCCAATTCTAAAAACTGGAAATTTGACCTGAAATTTCCTCGTGTGACCGATATTCCCTCTGAATTCTCGAATCCTCGCCAAATCACTTCATGCCAATATCTGATCGATGGAGATATTCCGCGGTGGGAAGGGCCATTTCAGGAAATTTTTTCACCTGTTCAACTTGAACAGCAGGATGGCATTACACCTTACAAACTGGGAAGCTATCCTTTGCTCGATTCAGAAGAAGCGTTCCATGCCTTGAAATCCGCGGTAAAAGCCTACAATGATGGCCGGGGTCTCTGGCCCTCCATGAGTACGACCATGCGGATTGAGTATGTGGAAAGTTTCATCAAGCGTGTCCTCAAACAAAAACACAACATTCTTGCACTGATGATGTGGAGTTTGGGAAAACCACTGGCACATGCTGAAAAAGAGTTTGAACTGGCACTGAACTATATTGAGGATACGGTCAGAATCATGAAAAGCCTGATCAACGACACCTCCCGGTTTTTTCTGGATGATGATGCCATGCTGCATATCCATCGTTATCCGGTCGGGGTGGTTCTGATTGGTGTGGAATCCAGCCAGCCGTTGCTGGACTTGTTCATGATGATCATACCAGCCCTGATTCTGGGAAATTCACTGATCATTCGTGCGCCTGAATATGGCGGGATGATCTTTACCCCCCTGCTCAATCCGTTTCGTGATTCCTTTCCACGAGGCGTGGTCAACGTGATTTGCGGCAACAATGATGAAGTGATTGTGCCTCTGCTAAACTCACGCAGAATCCACTCTTTAGGCTTTGCCTGGCACAGTTCGGTGACCACCAGGATTCTTTCCCGTCATCCTGCGCCCTGGAATCTGCATTCTGTGTTTCGCCATGAATCAAAAAATGTGGCCCTCATTCTGGCAGACGCGGATGTGGATGAAGCGCTGGAAGATTGTGTTCAGGATTTTCTGGGCTTCAGTGGACAATACCGGAGTACCTTCAAAATTCTGTTTGTTCATGAAAAAGTTCTGCAGGAAGTGCAACAAAAACTGATACAAAAAATTGATAACAATAAAATTGGCTTTCCCTGGGAACCAGACGTGAACATCACGCCGTTGTGGGGCGAGGGACGGGTGCAGGATCTGGAAGAAATGATCCGAGACGCTGTGGAAAAAGGCGCTTCTGTCATCAATCCGCATGGAGGGGAATCGTTGCATGGCTTTATGTATCCTGCGGTGGTTTCCGGAATCACAGAAAAAATGAGAATGTACAGCGAAGCTCACAAGGGCCCTGTGATTCCCATCATCGCCTTCGAACACGTTGAAACCCTGTTGCAGTATGTGATCCATGCCTATGAAATTTATCAGGTCAGCATTTTTGGCAACGACAGTGAAAGTATTGCCAATCTGGTCGATTTGCTACTGCACCATGTGGACTGGATCAACATCAACAGTGCTGGAAAGTCTCAGATTGAAGACATACAGTTCAGTCAGAAACAACAGATTGCCCAGAAAATTCATCCGATTGTTGAATCACTCAATATATTTTCCAGCTATTCTCTGGTGACCACCGAAGATCTTCCCCAAAACCGCAATATTCTCAGAGAAATTGTGGAAGACACCAAATCCAGTTTTATTCATGGAGATCCTGATAAACCTGAATTGCTGTGATTTAAAGTGAGTTCAGTGGCACCCCTAATCATGAATTCACAATAATTCGTCGCTGTCGCTTAATTCAAAGTATCTGACACAATTATCAAATTCTGTTTTTTATTTTTTCAACAGAAGATTGGACCGTATAGTTTTTAGAATGGGAATCTATCGGTTGGGCTATCAACGTAAGCCGATACACTTTGTAAATTCAATGAATTAGAGAACCCATGCAAGGTCAGGCAGGACGGACAATTTTGTCTACAATTTTACGACCATCTGTATCGGGTTAAGTTGGTAGCCGAAAATGGCAGCATAAACAGTATGTTAAAAAATCAGTCTGCTTTTAAAAATGAACTTTTAACCTTTGGAAGGTGAGAAAGTATAGATCAGCTAAAAGTCAGGAAATCGCCTGAATTTCTTCTCCGTGAGTGACTGTTTCAGGACGGTATAGCGATTTCAAAATCCCGCCGATAAACAAAATCACACCAAACACTGTGATCAATCCACCAAGGCCCATCAAGGTCATACCGGCGATTTTTTGCCAATGATCCAGTCCTTGAGCCGCACCAGGAACTTTTCTGGCAACTCCGTGAGATCCAGCCCAGAACATGCCGGTTACAAAAAAAGCACCGCCCAATCCGCAGAGAACCGGTTGCCAGCGTAAAAAACGCCAGGTCAATTTCCGTCCATTCAGGAATGGGAGCAACTCAAAACTGGCTCCCATGAAGGCGATGGTCACAGCACCTATCACCCCATGATAATGTGCTGGAATGGTTGTATTGCTGGAATCAATCATTGTCCCGACGATGCCGCCATAACCAAACAGTCCCATCGAAATGAGCACTGAAAGCAGGCGAGGATCCCCCCAGGGCGTTTCATTCCGTCGATTCCAGAGCAGGCGGGTGATACCCGCGGCGGTCAAAATGACACTGCCCCCTAAGCCCCATCGCATGAGAAATGTGAAAGCGTTGGTCAGTTCAGGAGTCCCGGTGTCCCAAATGAAATAGAAGAACGGACCTGGAAGAGCAAACAGGGGAATCAATCCCAATAATCCATAAATCAAAAAATCCGGAAGAATGGTCTGCTGGTAAATCCGATGGATCAGAAAAATCCAGCAAGATAGCATGGCCAGTGTATTGACCGCCTGAAGGAGGTGTCCTCCGCCCCAGAATACAGTTTCAAACGCATTGAGCGAGTGAGACAGGGGGGCCATTTGATAATATGCCAGTCCAATGCAGCAAAGAGCCAAAATGAAAGTGATTCCGGCGCAACGTGTACCGAACGCGAAAAAAGGCTCAAGCGGCACACAATTCTGTTTTTTCATCAGAAATGGCAGACTCACACTCAAGGCCGCGCCAGAAAAAAACAGAAACAAGGCTGTGAAAAACAAGGGATGATCGAGTACAGGTACATAATTTGACATGATGGGTGTTCCTTCACCAATAAAGGGAACCATAACCATCAGCAAGGTACCCACAACCTGAAGCGTCAAGCCTGACTGACCCACCCTTTTGATCAGAGTCTGAGGGCCTGTTTTTAATTGAAAACTGAGCACATACAACAGACTGATAAACGCCAGAAACCAGATGACAATCGCCAGGTTCACGTGTATGACCAAGGCCACATAAAAGAAATTTTTATTTCCCATCAATTCATGGAACCATGGTGTTCTGGCACCTGCGGCAAACAAGGCAAACATTTCCGCAAATACAATGGTGAAGATGGCAAGAGACAACCAGTTTCTGGCTAAACGGATCTGCTCCGGATGAAGAGATTGATCATGTTTCATAGCTAACCTTATTTACTGTTGAAATAGGCTTCAGAATAACGCATGAGTCCATGCATGAGATTCCGCATTGTGCCAAGTTTCACGCAGTCCTGTTATGACAATTGTCATAATAAGTCGCTGTCGCTTATAATTGGAACTCCTGGTTATTTTATGCATGATGGTTCACCTGGGCCTGTCGGGACATATAATGGATTCGTCTGTTTATTAAGTTGATGACATTGCCTGAAGGCCCCCTTGGCGAGGGCTCGCTACAGGGTCGTTTAATTTTCGAAAAATGGTTCCGTACACCGATTTCGCCCTTGCTTTTCGCATGGTGAACATGGCAATCATTACATAAAGGACACAGTTTATTCACTGTTTTCTGAAAGGATTCCTGAATATCCCCAATCAAAATCCGACGTTGTAACCCATGCAAATTCAAAGCAGGTGGAATGATTAAAATCTCAAAATTAATGATGCTGTTGATTTCTATGCTCTTTGTGGGTTGTCAACAACAATATTCAGGAAAAATCCCACCCAGAGCCATCAATGGCGTGCTGGATTTATCCGGTTGGAATTTTGAGAAAGACGGACCTGTTAATCTGGATGGCGAATGGGAATTTTATTGGAAGAAATTGCTGGAAGAACAAAATTTTGAGGCTGAAGAGTTACCCCGGAAAACAGGTTTGATAACGATTCCTTCGGTTTGGAACAATGGTGCGATGGATGGAATAAAGCTGGGTCCAGATGGATATGCCACGTTCAAACTGGAAATCAAAAATCTGGCTGGTGATGGCGTAATGGCTTTAAAAATTCCGGAAATGGGAAATGCCTATCAGCTCTGGATCAATCAGAAAAAACTGGCCTCAAACGGAGTGGTTGGCACCAGTAAAGAAGCGATGATTCCATTATGGTTACCTCAGGTCGTAGCCTTCAATGTTCATGCAACATCTCATCAGTTGATTCTTCATGTTTCCAACTATGTTCATCGACATGGCGGCATTAAAAAGAGTTTGATCCTTGGAGAAAACCAGCAGATTCAAAACATCCGGGAGAGAAGGGTGTCATTGGAACTGTTCCTGTTTGGAAGCCTGTTAATCATGGGCCTGTATCATCTGGGGCTGGATGCCCTCAGAAGAAAAGATCCTTCTGCGTTATATTTTGGATTCTTCTGTCTCCTGGTGGCCGTCCGTATTCTGACATCTGGAGAGCGACTTCTTGTGTTCTATTTTGAGCCACCATGGGAACTCACCATGAAGCTGGACTCTCTCGGGTTTTATTTGGCTGTGCCCATATTCAATTTATTCATCTACTCGCTCTTTCCCGGAGAATTCTGGAAGCCGTTTGTTAAAATCTCACTGGTTTTGGGGGGATTGTTCAGTTTGGTCGTTCTGTTGACTCCAGCGAATATATACACCACCTATACCCTTGTTCCCTATCAGGTCATTGCTTTAATCCATATGGGGTATGGATTCTATGTGTTGGGGCAGGCTGTTTTCAGAAAAAGGGAGGGATCGCTATTGTTTCTCCTGGGATGCCTCATTCTGTTTTTCGCCATGATCAATGATATTTTATATGGGCGAATGATGCTCCACACCGGCGATTGGATGCCCGTTGCCCAGTTTCTCTTTATCTTCTGTCAATCCCTTGTGCTCTTCAAACGGTTCTCCAAAGCGTTTACCGTTTCAGAAGAATTATCAGAAAAACTGGAACAAAAAGTGGCCGAACGTACCGATGAACTCCATCAGTCACTTCAGATCACTCAGCGAAAAGAACAGGAAATCACTCATATCAATCAGGTCGTTCAGGTGATAAATTCCACACTGGAACTGGATAAAGTCATGGAATCCATCATGGACGCCTTACATGAGATTTTTCAATTCAGTGCTATTAGTATCCAATTGGTGAATGAGGCGGAAAACCGTTTGGATATTTACAGCGTTTATGGGGAAGGTGTGAGCGAAGATGATATCAAAAAATGGAGAGGACTACACATTTCTTTAACAGAAGATAGCATTTCCAATTATGTGTTAAAGTCAATGGAACCGTCTTATTTTCCTGACGTGACACCTGAATTGCCCATGACTGCGGTTGACAGGAAAATCTACGAAGTAAAGCCTTTCAGTTCATATTTAGCTCATCCTCTGGTCGTGCACAATAAAGCCATCGGAGTTCTGTGTTTCTTCAGTATGACGAAACATTTCGATTTAGAAGACGAGGACATCCTCAAAATCCAGCGTTATGTCACTCAGATTGCAACATCGATCAATAACGCCCGACTGTACGAAGATTTGAAAACCTCCCAGATGCAAATCCTGGTGAGCAACAAAAAGCTGGAAGAACTGGATAATGCCAGAGAACAATTTTTGAAGAAAATGAATATTCTGGATGAGAAATATTTTCCCTCCATCAAAGAAAAATTGAACAATCTGTTGACTGGTGCAGAATCCAACAGCAAGGAACTTGTGCGTCAGGCTGTCCGGGATATGCATTCCATTGATGAAGCCTTATTACCCTTCAGGTCATTGTTCATCACCGAACAGGCGATCCAGAGCAAGCAGGTTTTATTGGCAGAAACCAACAAAAAACAGCAGATCATTGCCCAAATGGCTTTGGGCGGCACAGGGGTGGAACTGGATATTGTTTCCGACATGGAGCAGGGACTACGTTGTCTTGATGAAAAGAAGTATGACATTATTTGCAGTAATTCGGAGTTGGTTGAACTCACCCGTCATGCGGTTGAAAAATTTCCTGATATTAAATCAGTGTTCATGACCTCTGAAGATGCCACAAACTACCTGCCTCTATTAAAAAAATATCCCTTTTTATCCAATATTGTTTCACAGAACGAAGAAGATCGAACCTTTACCCTCAAAAACATTTCAACCACGATCAGTAAATTGATCACGAACGATCTGTTTGGACTGGAAAAATACTTGAATTGGGGGGTTGATGTTCATCAAAAGTCCATTGGCAACAGTGAGGTTCGAACTGAGTTGGTTGATGAAATGGAACAATACTTTACGAAACTGGGCGTGCGTCGCCCCATTCTAAAAAAATGTTCGATGGTTGTTGAAGAATTGTTGATGAACGCGATCTATGACGCACCTGTGGATGCGGAGGGAAAATCCCTGTATAATCATTTGCCACGCACCGAAAAACTGGAATTAAAACCGGAAGAACAGGCAACCTTCCGTTATGCCTGTGATGGACTTTTATTAGCCGTTTCAGTGGAAGACCCTTTTGGCGCCTTTCATCGAGAAACGATTCTTAAATACCTGGCCAGTTGTTACGAGGGCAGAGAGGGCACGCTACAACAAAACAAGGGGGGCGCAGGTCGTGGACTCTTTCAAATCATCGAAACGTCCGACCTGGTTGTGTTTAATGTCAAACCCAAAGTTCGTACTGAAGTGGTTGTTATTTTCAATATTGATCCCAATAAACCCAAAAGTGCCAAAACCACTTCGTTCCATTATTTTTATGGATGATTTTTGGCACCTTTCAAAATCAGTCAAAAGTACGTTACAGTTTGCCTGTGTCATCCCGACAGAGCGAGGACCGAGCGACGAGGGATCTTGAAGCGTGGTGAACCGGATCTCTCCTTCGTCGAGATGACAAACGTCAACGGGGATTTGAAAGGTGCCTTATTTTTTGAATGTTCATAAGTTATTTTTTGAGCGTTCCTTGGGATGACACGGAGACCTGAATAGCCGAAATATGGAACCGTGCCTGTTTCCCTATTATTTTGTCACGGAGACACCATGACCTTTGCTTCATTAACAGGAGTGAACTATGACGACTACAGAAGAACAGTATAACAATTATCTTTCTTTTCTACTTTCAGGCAACAAAACTGAATGCACAAAGATTATCAGGGAACTGATTGATCAGAAAATCGCTGTTAAAGATTTATATCTTAATTTTTTTCAGAGATCCATGTACCAGGTGGGCAGTCTGTGGGAGCATAACAAAATTTCTGTTGCGGTTGAACACATGGCGACCGCCATGACTGAAAGCCTGTTGAATTTGGCATATCCGTTGATATTTTCCGCGGAGCATTGTGGCAAAAGTGCCATCATCAGTTGTGTCACCAAAGAGTATCATCAAATTGGCGCGAAAATGGTCGCGGATATTTTTGAATTGAATGGATGGGATGGATACTTTGTGGGAGCCAATACGCCTACCGAAGAACTCCTGAAAATGATTGATGAAAAGAACCCTGATATGCTGGCGCTCTCCATGAGTCTTTATTTCAGTTTAGGGTGGATGGAGGAAATGCTTCAGGCTGTATCCGCGACATATCCAAAGTTGGATATCATTGTGGGTGGGCAGGGTTTTTTATGGGGAGGACTGGATACGCTCAATAAATATCCTCAAGTGGAATATGTGGATTCCATTATCAAATTGGAACAATTAATTAAAAAGGGATAACATGATTCCCGGGATGAAGACTCAGCTTATTTATCAATATGTCGATCAGAAAGCCGCGATTTTTTTGCTTTCACTGGATCACCAGGGGGAAATTCTGACCGCAAACGCTTATGCCAGGGAACTGGTCGGGCCGGAGTTAATGTCCAAATACATGAATTTGTATGAAGTGCTGATTGATTTTGGTCAGCTACCGACATTAAAGGAACTTCTGGAAACCGGGGAAACTCCAAGAATGTTGAATGTGAAAACCGCAAACGGTTTGCCTCAAACCCTTTATTTGAATTTCCATGAGCAAGTGGATGAAATCATTGTCCTTGGACAATTGGATAAAGATGAAGTGGAAAGTCTGCGCATGAATCTGTTAGACGCGAACAATGAAGCCAACAATTTGTCGAGAGAACTGCAGAAAAAAAATGTCCAGTTAACCAAGCTCAATGACTTAAAAAATCAGTTTCTGGGAATGGCGGCTCATGATTTGCGAAATCCAATCGGCATCATTCAGCAATACAGCGAGTTTTTACTGGATGAAACAAAAAATTTATTGGAAGAAGGCCACCGGGATTTGTTGTCCAGAATGAAAACTTCCAGCCGTTTTATGCTGAATCTGTTGAATGATCTCCTGGATATTTCCCAGATTGAATCAGGTAAACTGGAATTGAAGTTTGAAACAATCGATATGAGCGAGTTGATCAAACGGAATATTTCGATAAACCAGGTGCTGGCCACCCCAAAAGGAATCAAACTTTCCTTTCAACCTCCTGAAAGACTGCCTCAACTTGAGGTTGATCCGGAAAAAATAGAACAGGTGCTCAATAATCTGTTGTCGAATGCCATCAAGTATTCTGCGGCTCAAACCACCGTTCAAATCAACGTGTTTCAAAGTGAAGATCGTTTAGTAGTCGCCATTCTTAATCAGGGAAAGGGGATTCCTCAAGAGGAGATTCCAAAACTGTTTCAACCCTTTCAAACCACCAGCGTGAAAAGCACCGCCGGTGAAAAAAGTACGGGGTTGGGACTGCATATTGTTCAGAAAATAATATCCGGACATCAAGGGAAAATATGGGTTGAGAGTCAATTGGGTTCTGACAGTAATTTAGGCAGGACTACTTTTTTCTTCAATCTTCCGATTCCGGAAAAAGAATTAGAAAAAATCAGATTGGTTGATGCTGAAAAGAGCGCATTCTCTTCACAAACAGATTCAAACATTGCCAGCAAATATCCCATGAAAATTCTGGTGGTAGACGATGATCCAGATCAACTCCAATCCATGTATTTAATGCTGAAACAATCAGGTTACACTGCTAAGTTGGTTCACAATAATCATGAAATGCTGGAAGCCTTGAACAGAAAATACTATCAGCTTGTATTCCAGGATATCAACATTCCGGATATCGACGGGATAACCGCTACCCGTCATATCAAACAGCACTTCTCCGGGAAAAAATCACCCAAAATTGTGGCCATTACCGGAGGCCCTAAAACCAAAGAAGAATGTCTTCAGGCTGGAATGGATCATTTTCTCAAAAAGCCTGTCAGTCAGGAAGATATTAAAGCGGTCATTGCCCAAATGTGGGAAGAACTCTATTCTACACAGGCATTTACCGAAACCGGAAATGAGGATCAGAGGACTTCTGACGTTGTCTCAGAAATGTCCTTTCCCCATGAATTTCTGAATGAACACACGATCCATGAATATAAATCTATTGATCCTGGATTTTTTAACGAGCTCATTGATACGTTTTTGGAACAGACACCTCAATTACTCAATGATTTGCATCAATTCATTGAACATCAGGATACAGATAAGTTTGTTCAAAGCGCAGAACATTTTCGAGGATCAAGTTCCAGCATAGGTGCAGAGCCGTTGGCTCAGTTGTGCACTCAAATGATCGAAAATCAAACTTCTGGGGACAAACAATCGGTACAAGATTTTCTGCATCAACTGGAAACCCTGTTTGACCAAACCAGAAAAAGTTTGCTATCGTTGAAGCAGCAGGATGGTGTTTAGTTCCAGAGTGCAGTCATTTCACAATCTGAAGAGGTTCTTATGGTAACATTGATGGATCAGTTAAAAAATGAAACCAGATCTTCCCATGAACGTATTGAACAGTTTCCCTATTTCAAGGCCCTAGCTGAGGGAAATCTGGAACTGGACAGTTATATCGCGCACCTTCGAGCATTGGCAGTGATTCATGGTGTTCTGGAAGATGAGGTCATGAAAACCAATGACCCTGTGCTGGGATCGGTCTGGAGTGAAAAATTGAGTAAATTTCACTTGCTGACCCAGGATCTTCGTGATTTGGATCATGAATATTTTCCAGACATTCCTGTCGTAGTGGATGCTTCTGTGGAATTGACCAGGAAAATCCGGTTACGGCGTCTGAGTGATCCCATGAGTTTATTGGGATACATTTATGTGCTTGAAGGTTCAACCCTTGGCGGAGCAATTTTGAAGAAACACATTGTAGGAACATTCGGATTTCAAAATGATCAGGGCTTGTCTTATTTTGCCCAGTATGGAAATGAAAAACTCAAGCATTGGAATCTATTCAAACAGCAAATGAATTCACTGCATCTTCAGGAAGAGGAACATGCCCGTATTCTGAAAGCGGCCAATGAATTGTTTGAGGGGCTAATGCCCATTTTTGAAGGGTTGCATCCCATCACGAAAAAAATATCGTTTTATAATGTAACCAGTTTGAATCCGGAAAGCGGAAATCAGCCTATTCCTGAAGACCCCCAGGAAATCAGCGCGGCCCTGCGTGCCGGTAAAATCACATGGAAACAGTTTCCCTATTATGAATATCGGTATTCAACCCGGGGAGAGCAATATACCCGGAGCGACAGTTCATGGATCACAACACTGGTGCAATATCCTGTAGAACGCGTCAAACAGCAGATCCGATGGCTTGGAAGAGTTCTATCTACAAGGGGAATGCCACAATGTCTGTTGGAAACGCATTTACAAAATATGTACAATGAGTTGGTCAAGGTGCATCCTGAAAAGAAAGATAAATATGCACTGCTCCTCGAAGGCGCGACAGAATTGCGTAAAATGCGGCAGACTTGTTTTGACGATAAAACCATCGAAGAGCTTGCTGAACAATTTGAAATTCAAGCAGGAAACGAATGGGCCCGACGATTGAAACACATGGGCGTGTTGCTGGTCAATGCTGTTGCGGATGAAAAAGCTGGAATCACTGGCGCGGTTTCCAGTATTGAAGACTGGGCGACTGATCCGGATCGATTTCCTGAAATATTTATCTCCGCAGTCAAAAATACGATTAAGGAAGCAAAGAAGCGCGCAAAAAATGATTAACTGAACGAACACATCACGGTGATAAGTACCCGACCATAAATCTTTAACCCTTTTTTTCTGGTTCCCTACCTCTGGTGGGGAACCCTCCTTAGCCCACCTCCGGTGGCTTGCCGGGGAGCATTGGAAGGGCACCATCGGTAGAGACGGGTTTCAAACCCGTCTCTACAGGGAACGGTTCCCGACGAGACTTTTGATCGGGTACTTAGGATTGGAAATTTTGCTGAATCTGGACATTAAGGAACACTGATGAATCACGAAATGATGGAAACGATCGATACGCCGAAAATACTCGTGGTCGATGATGAAGCTGATAATATAATTGCTTTGGAGCAAATTCTGAAAGATCTGAAGTTGTCCATTTTCAAGGCCGATTCCGGAAAAGACGCAGTCAACCTCGCAAAATCCCATGAATTTGCCATCATCATTATGGATGTCCATATGGCTGGAATTGATGGTTTCAAAGCTGCCGAACTAATCCGCTATTTTGGAAAATCCCAAAAATCGCCCATTATTTTTCTGACCGCCTCCGCAATTCGGGAAAATCAGATTTTCAGAGGATATGACGTGGGTGCCGTGGATTATTTATTCAAACCGCCATCGCCGTATATTCTTAAGAGCAAGGTGAAAATCTTTGTCGAGTTGTATCAGCAAAAGTTACTGATTGAGATTCAGCGAAAAAATTTGGAACGTTCTTTAGAGGTGCAGAAGCAAGTCTCTGAAGAATTAAAAATCGCTCAGCAACAGGCGGAAATTGCTCGACAGAATTCGGAATCCGCCAATCAGGCCAAATCCACTTTTCTAGCCAGTATGAGTCACGAAATTCGAACGCCCATGAATGGCATCATTGGTATGACAGGCCTCCTGTTAAAAACCGGGCTGACATCCAAACAACGTGAATTCGCTGAAATGGTCCGTGTCAGTGGTGTGCATCTGCTGAACCTCATCAATGACATCCTGGATTTTTCCAAGATTGAAGCCGGGAAAATGGAACTGGAAAAGCAACCTTTTGATCTGAGAAACTGTGTGGCGGATGCTATGGAGGTGCTGGCGATTAAAACCGCGGAAAAAGGGATTGAATTGACAAGTTACATTGAACCCGATGTTCCTTCGTTCATTGAGGGGGATGTCACCCGTTTGAGACAAATCCTGGTCAATTTGATCGGCAATGCCGCAAAATTCACAGAAAGAGGTGAAATACTGGTTTCTGTAAGTCTGGAAAAACAAAACCCTGACAATGTCGAACTCAAGTTTGCTGTCAAAGATACTGGAATCGGAATTCCTGAAGACAAGCTGGATCAATTATTTGCCGCTTTTAGCCAGATCGATGCCTCCACAACCCGCAAATTTGGCGGTACAGGGTTGGGCTTATCGATTTCTCGAAGATTGGTGTCATTCATGGGAGGAAACATCCGGGTTGAAAGTAAACTCAACGAAGGAAGCACTTTCTTGTTTACAATAAAAGCACACATTGCTCAGGAACAACCAGCTCCATACCTGAAGCCCAGGAATCATGAACTCGAAGGAAAACATGTTTTAGTTGTGGACGACAATGCGACAAACCTTCGCATTTTACAATTGCAGTGCGAACATTGGGGGATGACAACTGAGTCCACTACTTTTCCCAAAGAAGCATTGGCGTGGATAAAAAGCGGAAAAAAATATGACATCGCCATTCTTGATTATAATATGCCTGAAATGGATGGCGTACAGCTTGGTGAAAATATTCGAACCTTTGTTTCCATGGAAAACATGCCCATGGTTTTGTTTTCATCCTCAGACCAACTTGAGCAAATTGAAGACTCCGTACTAAAAAATATTTTCAACGCACAACGCACAAAACCTGTTCGTATTTCAGCGCTATTTGACTGTTTAACCGGCATATTGATCAAGCAGAAACCTTCGTTGCCAGAAAAAAATCAAAATGATTCCAGCAAACTTTCTCATGAAATGCCCTTACGCATTCTGGTGGCAGAAGACAATGAAATCAATCAAGTTCTGTTGATCAGCCTACTGGAATCATTCGGCTATGTTCCTGTTGTGGTATCCAACGGGATAGAAGCATTAGAGGCGTTGGCACAGCAAGATTATGACTTGATTTTAATGGATGTGCAGATGCCGAAAATGGATGGATTTGAGACCACCCGGAAGATTCACCAGACACTCCCCAAGGAAAAAAGACCCAGGATCATTGCGGTAACAGCCAATGCACAACAGGAAGATCGGGAAAAATGCCTTGTCATCGGCATGGATGATTATATCAGAAAACCCATTATCGAAGAGGAACTCATCTCAGTTTTGAAACAATGGGGAAACCCGGTTTCTCAGCGAAAGGCCCGTGATTCCCTGCAGAAATTTGAGGCTGCGCCTGTTCTCGATAATAGCGTGTTTTCAGGCTACAAACGTCCTCTTCAGAAGAGACTGATAGATATATTTTTGAATAGTGTTCCAACATCCCTCGAGAAGCTCCAACATTACATTGAAAACCGGGATTTTCTGCAGATCCATGACGAAGCACACTTTCTCAAAGGAAGTTGCCTGGGAATTGGCGCAAATCGAATGGCACAAATCTGTAAAGTCCTACAGCAGAATGCTGAACTTCAGGAAATGGCTAACGCTGAGAACTTTCTGTTACAACTCAAAGAAAATTTTGAAATGGTTCAGCAGGAATTTCACTTGATAACCAATCAGGAATAACAAATGTCTGTGTAAGGAATACTCCAAAAAATAATTTCCATAATTTTTCTAACATCCTTTCCTGCCGGGCATGCGTTGAGATGTGCTTGCGTCTTTCTCTACAGACCAGGCAAAGAATGTGGGTCAAAAAACTTTGGGCAGTTATTCTTTTGCAGTTTCCGGTGAATCATTACGCACAACAGGGAATCTCATGCAATCAACCGTCAAGGATCTCATCGAAAACTGGGCAGGCGAGCGAATCACCCAAGTTGAATCGCTTGGAGGAGGCTGTATTACCCAGGCCAAACGGCTCTGTACGGAGTCCGGCAAGGAGTATTTTGTCAAAACCGCTCAATCGCATCATGGAATGTTTGACGCAGAGGCCAATGGTTTGAGAGAATTGGAAAAACCGGGTGTGATCCGTATTCCGGAAGTCCTTTTACAGCACGATTCCTTTTTACTGCTGGAATATATTTCTCCCGGAACACCACGTGATAGAACCACCTTTTTTAGAACATTCGGAGCACGCTTTGCCAGACTCCATCAGTTTACCGCCCCTGAGTTTGGGTTCTATGAAAACAACTTTATTGGCAGTACCCCTCAAGCCAATAGTCCTTCCAGACAGGAAGCGCGGAACTGGAGTGAATTTTATTACAACAAACGCTTGCTGTTTCAACTGAAACTGGCAGAAAAAAATGGTGCAGCCAGTCCGGAAATGATCCGGGGCTTTGCCAAACTTGAATCTGCAATCCACAAAATTCTGGGCGGTACCGATGAGCCGCCTTCGCTGTTGCATGGCGATCTTTGGTCGGGCAATTTTCTGACAGATGATTCAGGAGAACCCTGTCTGATTGATCCGGCGGTTTATTATGGGCACCGCGAGGCGGATCTGGCAATGACATCATTGTTTGGCGGATTTTCAAATGAGTTTTATCAGTCTTATCAGGAGACGTTCCCGTTGATTGCTGATTATGAATACCGGGAACCGTTGTATCAGCTTTATCATGTGATGAACCACCTGAATCTGTTTGGCAGTGGCTACTATGGTCAGGCATTGTCCATTTTAAGATTTTATCAATTGTGCTGAAATTTTGACACGAACATTCCGATACAGGGAAAAAATGCCAGAAATCAGTCGTTTTTTAGGGATAATCATTCGAATGTATATTCGTGAACATGCGCCTGCACACTTTCATGCGGAATATGGTGAATATGAAATTACTGTGGAAATTGATACAGGTATTGTAACAGGTAAATTTCCAAGAAGAGCACTAAATGCTGTTCTTGAATGGTACTTACTGCATCAAACAGAACTCAAGGCCAATTGGAATGCCGCCCTGGAACGAAAACCATTGTCACCCATTGAACCCTTGGAGTAGAAAATATGTTTATTCATGTAACACAGGCTAAATACATTGATGAGTATAAAGTATGGTTGTCCTTTAATGATGGCGTAGACGGGTCGATTGATTTGTCTGAAGAATTGGATGGTGAAATTTTTGAACCATTGAAAGAAAAATCGTATTTTAAAACTTTTGTACTTGAAGGGCATACCTTGTCCTGGAGTAACGGAGCTGATTTTGCTCCGGAGTTTTTACGGGAAAAAATCATTTGAATACACCCTCTCATTCGCAAATTTGACGTAACTCAATCCGTCTCTTTTTCATGGAGAAGCTCATGAAAGTGATCCCAATTAGCTGTTTGCACGATAATTATTCCTACCTGATCATTTGTCCAACGACAGGGCAAACCGCGGTGGTGGATCCCTCAGAAGCCGTACCGGTTCTGGAACAACTCAAGTCTCTCAACCTGACATTGCATGTGATTCTAAACACGCACCATCATTGGGATCATGTGGATGGAAATCCCCGTCTGACCAAAGAGTTTCCCGGAATCCCGGTGTATGCTCATGTTTCAGACAAGGAACGACTTCCTCAGCAAACAGTTTTTCTGGAAGAGGGAGACACTGTCCAGATCGGTGAGCTGAAAGCCCGTGTGATTCATAACCCCGGTCACACAACCGGAGCCATTTCTTATTATTTCGAACACGGTGTTTTCACTGGCGACACATTATTCGGAGGCGGATGTGGAAGATTGTTTGAAGGTTCCCCGGAAACCATGTATCACTCGCTCAATGAAAAACTGGGGAAACTTCCAGAGTCTACCCCGGTTTTCTGTGGGCATGAATACACCGAGAACAACCTCCGTTTCGCCGCGTCCATCGAACCCGGAAACACTACCTTACAGCAACGCTTGCAACAGGTTCATCAATTGCGTGCCAAGGGACAGATGACCGTGCCTTCAACTCTTGGCGAAGAGAAAGCGACCAATCCTTTTCTGCGCTGTGACAGTCAGGAAATACAGCAATATGTCAGGAAAAAAACGCCAGCCTGTGACCTTACACCTGTTGAAGTGTTCAGGGTTATCAGGGAACTAAAGAACCATTGGTGAAAACAAATTTTCA
This sequence comes from SAR324 cluster bacterium, assembly GCA_015232315.1. Classification (NCBI taxonomy): domain Bacteria; class Deltaproteobacteria; species SAR324 cluster bacterium. Next base: position 42,191 of record JADFZZ010000034.1, read on the forward strand.
TTTTTTAAACAAACAGGAACATTTATGCGATTTATTGAAACTCCACTGAAAGGAGCGTTTGTGATTGAACCGGTGGTGCATCAGGACCATCGTGGATTTTTTACTGAAACCTACAAGGAACCCCTGTTCAGAGAGCATGGACTGACCGCTGTTTTTATTCAGGATAACCACGCGCGTTCCGAGCAACCCGGTGTGTTGAGAGGACTGCATTATCAGGAACCGCCCCATGCCCAGACCAAATTCATCAGGGCTCTGCGGGGGAGTATCTTTGACGTGATTGTTGATATTCGCAAAGGTTCACAAACCTATGGACAGCATTTCAGCATTGAGTTGAGTGATAAAAACTTCAAAATGTTGTGGGTGCCTGTCGGTTTCGCCCATGGCTACTGCACCCTTGAACTCGGCACCGAAGTGGCCTATAAGGTTGATTCCCTGTATGCCCCAAAACAGGAAGGCGGGATTATCTGGAATGATCCTGATCTTGGCATTCAATGGCCTGTCGAACAACCAGTCCTGTCGGACAAGGATGGAAAAATGCCTCAGTTGAAAAATTTTGATTCCCCCTTTTCCTGTCATTCTTCTGAAGTCTGATATCGGCTTCCGGAAAAGTTTTTCCGGAAAGTTTCCGCACGCTGACATAAGCCTGCTGATCACCGCGGGTATCATCCTCTGGCTCATGCTTTTCCCGCTGGCCCATCGAACAGCCTCAGCTTTTGAGCAACCGATGATCGAAGCGGGGATGGGCTATTTCGAAGGCTATTCTCCACATTATCTGGGGTCCAATCATTATCATTTCGCCAGTTTCCCGTTTCCGGTGCTGGTGGTACGTCTCGACCGATTGCAGGCCGGAGACAACACACGTTTGTTCCTGTTTGAAAACGACAATCTTCTGCTGGATATCAGTTTGGACGGACGACTCCCTGTGGACAGTGATCCTGTGGATGCGGGACAGCCTAAAGGTGCCGAACGACAGGATTCCATGCTGTTCCGCAACACCAACTACACCCGTCGTGGCATGCCGAATCTTCCGGTTGCCGGATTTGCCGGGCTAAAGCTCAAATGGTACATGAATGAATGGCTTTATGTGAAAATACCATTTGTAACCGGAGTCACGTTGGGAAACGGGTTTTTACCGGTTGGAAACACCATGGCCCCTGAAATCAGTCTCGATCTCTTCGGACGACATTCGTCCAACATGCTCAAATTTAGTGTTTCATCCACGTTGGCTGATTCCAGTTATATGAATTATTATTATCAGGTTTCCCCACAGTATGCCCTGCCCGACCGACCGGTATTCAAACCGGAACCGGGTCTGGTGGACATCACCTGGGAATTGATTGCGGGCATGAAATTGAAACCGTTTTTATGGATTGGCGGAGTTTTGTATCTGCATGATATGCGCAACTCCAGAGTTTTGGACAGTCCGCTGGTGGTTGCTCCGATAAGTCACAGTGTGGGCGTTGGCTTGACCTTTCATTTCTGGCAAAGCGACATCATGGTCTATTCCTGGAAATAAGATTGACCGGGCTCACTTGTCCTCAAAACTGGTCACACCTTGCCAGTCTGAAACAACCCCGACCTGCTGATAATGTTGGCAGCGTTTCAGATGAATACCAGCGCAACGGTCTTCAGGAACCTGAATCAGGTAATCCTCATACAATTTTGCGGCCTCGATAAACCGGCCGGACTCATACAGACTCCGTGCCTCTTCAAAGCTTGATAGATTCAGAGTTTTACGATCCCGCAATTCCTGATGATCCGCATCAAACACTTCATACACCGCCGTGGGTTTTTCCTTTCCTTTGAACTGAACACGATCAATGAGCCTGATACGATATATTTCGGGTTGTGGTAACTGGAGAAGGGTGTCTTCGCTCATCAACAGCGGAACACCATAGGTTTTGGTCAGGCCTTCCAGTCGTGATGCGCTATTCACAGCATCGCTGATCACTGTGCCATCCATCCGGTTCTTGCTGCCGATGGTTCCCAGCATCAAATCGCCAGTGTTGATGCCGATACCGATTTTGATTCCGCTATAACCCGATTCCCGGCGGACTTCATTGTAGATTTCAAGTCGTTGTAACATCTGTATTCCTGCATCCACAGCATTTTGAGCGTTTCCTGAAAACAACGCCATGATGGCATCACCGATGTACTTGTCGATGAAACCACCGTTGCTTGTGATCACAGGTTCCATCTGGCTGAGATAGGCATTGATGAACCGGAAGGTATCACGGGGCGTCATGGTTTCAGAAAGTGTGGTGAAGGAGCGGATGTCAGAAAAAAGAATGCTCATGTTTTCCATCACGTTGTCTCCCAGACGGACGTCCACGATGCTGTCTTTGTGCAGATGTTCCAGAAATTTATGCGGCACAAACCGGTTAAAAGCGTTGCTTGTGCGTGACAGTGACAGATGGGTGCTGATGCGGGCCAGCAATTCTTCCCGATTGAAAGGCTTGATCAGATAATCATTGGCTCCGTCTTTTAAGCCCTGCAACAAATCATTGATCTGACTTTTTGCCGTGAGCATGATCACCGGCAATTCGGTGGCTGAGTAATCCTGTCTTAATTTCTGACACACTTCATAGCCACTCATCCGGGGCATCATGAGATCCAGCAGGATCAGATCCGGACGCTCTTTTTCCATCAACTCCAAAGCATGGATACCATCATTTGCCTGTATCACATGATAGTTGCTGGCACTCAGGTAGTTGTTCAATACCTGGAGATTTACCGGTTCATCATCCACAATCATGATCGAACCCACGGCATTTTTGGGAGAAATGGACCTGGTTACAGAATATCCGGAATTCTCGCGGGATTGTGCCTGGGTGTCCGTATCGAAGGAATTCCTGATACGTGATAATTCAAGAAGGGCATCCCGTGTTTTTGCGGATTCCTGTGATTCCCGCATGTCAGAAATTTCGAGGTCAAAGGTAAACGTCGTGCCAATTCCAAGTGTGCTTGAAACTTCAATCGTCCCGCCGTGCAATTCCACCAATTTCCGGGTGATTGCCAACCCAAGGCCCGTTCCTCCATATTCACGGGATACAGAGCCATCGGCCTGTTCAAAGGAATGAAAAATCACTTCCAGTTTTTCTGAAGCAATCCCGATTCCTGTATCGGTAATGCTGATTCTGGCACGTCCATCCCGTTGTTCCGCATGCAGGGTGATTTCGCCCTGATGGGTGAATTTCAGGGCATTGCCCAGAAGATTCAGCAAAATTTGCTGTAACCGGTTTTCATCTGCCATTAAAAACGGAAAATCGGGTGGAATCTGATTGAGGATGAGGACCGATTTATTCCGCATCAGGGGTTTCATGAGCATCTGAATCATGGTCAACATGCTGAAAAGATCGACCGGTTGCAGTTTCAATTCAAGATCATGATGGCGCATTTTGGAGAAATCGAGAATATCATTGATCAGGTTGCTCAAGCGTTTGCCGCTGGTAACAATCATTTCCAGATTTTCCCGAACCTGCTCAGAAATTCGTCCTGCGGTTCCTTCAAGCAGTGAATCCGCAATGCCGATAATGCCATTCAGGGGGGTTCTCAATTCATGCGAGGTATTGGCCAGAAATTCATCCTTCATGGCATTGGCCTGCTTGAGCGCGAATTCTGATTCTTTTCTGGGGGTGATATCTCTCAGGCCAACAACCCTGACAGGTTTTCCCTGATAGATCTGGGCACTGACCACAATTTCAGCATAAAAAGTCGTTTTGTTTTTCCTGATCCCTAAAAGTTCATAGGAGCTATCTGTATCAGTATACATTTTATTGCGGGCGATTTCCTGAAACTTGGGGTGAATGAGTTCAATCACGGTCATTCCCTTGAATTCCTCCAGTTTATAGCCCAGCAATTTGGCACTGCCGGGATTGGCTTCAAGCACCACCCCTTTTTCATGAATCAGGATTCCGTCAAAGGCCGTATCAATCAGTCGTCGGAAGCGTTCCTCATTTTCTTTGGTTGCCTGGCGGGCCATTTGTTCCTGTTTCAGCAATGCCGCCTGCGTCTTGTCATTTTCCTGTTTGATGACGCTGATTCGATCAGCAAGTGCCAGTGACAGCAAGACGACTTCCAGCATGGAGCCAATCTGAATGCCATATTCTGTGACGAAATTATGTGGTAGCAACCCGAAATTTTTCAGAATCGTCAAAGCGATACCGATCAACAGAGAAGTCCAGGCGATCATGAAATAACGGGCAGGTCGGTATTGACGGAACAGACAGAGGATTCCATTGATTAAAATAACAGCAGAGGTCAACAGTGCGGTCAACACCAGCGGACGGATGATCAGTTCGTAGGGCAGTGTCAATGATAGAATCAACTCAACCGCAAGAAGCCCCATGAGTCCGATGGAAATTTTATTGAGGTTTGGCGTAAAACGGGCTGATTGCAGGAAGGATCTTGAAAACTGGAGCATCCAGAACCAGGTGAAACATAAAAAGAAAGGGAAACTGTGATTCCCCCACCAGATCTGCTCAGGCCATAAATATTGAAAGGCCAGACCGTTATAAATGCCCTGGAGCAAGGCATAGCCCATGATATAAAGCACATAGAATAAATAGTTCCGGTCCTTGACCGTCAGGAACACAAACAGATTGTAGACAATCATCACAATCATGCTTCCATAATAGATTCCAAGTGCCAACTGCTCACGACTGACTTTTTCGGCAAGTCCTTTGGCGCTTCGGAGATTCAGTTCAATATTGACCGAACCTGTCGTTTTGAACCGCATGTAGTAATCTTTCTGCTTACCTGAAGGAACCTTGAGAGAGAAAATAAAATCACGGTGAGAAATATCCCGCATATAAAACGGGTAATGATCTCCGGTTTTACGTACATCGACATCGCCATACCCTGACAATGTGTAGAGTTCAATGGAGTCAATGAGAGGGTATCCATTTTCGAGAAAGAGTTCCATGTCATGGGCACCCGTGTTGATGATGGAAAATCGCACCCAATGAGCCGCACTGGCAAAACCGAAACCGGGTGAATCGGTCGAGGACGGCTGGAATTTTTCTGTCAACTCAGGAAATTTGAGAAACTTCTGGATGGTTTCACTGTGGTCAGGATCTACCAGAATATCCAGCGATTTTCCCATGGACTGACTGACAAAATCTTCATTCACCCTGACGGGTTCAGCGGCCTGAACCCATGGGCTTATCCACAACACAAAGGCTAACAACCACCCTGCCTGTTTCAGTCGGGATTTTACTAAATTCATAGATCCTCGTTCTTAAAAAAAAGATTTCAGTATTTGCTGAGTTGGTCTGCTGAGCAGACGCAAGGAGTTCATCACCTATTAGTGAAATTACAGGTCGTATAACATACTCACCCCTGAAACGCATTACAAAAAACAGCGAAGGCTTTTTGAATGATGACCTATGGCACAATCGATACGATGCGTTTCATTCTTGAAAAAATAATTATAATTTCTTGGATTCCACTGTTGACATTTCAATTATAAATTGATTACAAGCGATATAAGCATGTTGTGTGCTATCAAAATTGCGGATTGTGTAGTCTGCAATTATTCATGAATGTCGTTAAAATGGGGAGATGTATGATAATAAAAAAACTGTTTTATACCGCGGTGGCTTCGATGCTGTGTGGGGGAACACTCTTGGCTCAGGAAGCACCAAAAAAGACAGAGGCTACTTTGATCACCAAAGGCTCTGTCAATGCTTATGCCAAAATGCAGGACAATTATATCACTCCTCTTGATCTCGGATCAGGAGACCGTCATGGCGCCAATAACCGCTCCAATCAGACATCCCGTGCCACCGGCAATCTGACGTTCATCACGACCAGCGGCAGTGTCGGTGAATCAGACGGAAGAAATATTCCGCAGATGGTGGGTGTGGCCGTCATTAAAATGGATGCCAATGATCCGGATCATCCCTCAACAATTCCAACCGCGACATCCGGTGAAGCCAGTGCCGGAGGAAAAAATGACACCCGTGTTTACCTGGGCGATGTCTGGGCACGTTATTCACCATGGCTACCATTGGGCATCAAGATTGGATACCAGTCGTTTGCGTCAACTTCTGTGGCCGCGGGTACCAAGGTGTATGACGGCGATGCTGAAGACGACTTTCAGGCATTTCGTGGTGCGACCACACTCAAGGAAGTTCCTGGAATCAGCCTTGATTTTCACCCTATGAAAGAGATGGAAATCGGGATCGCTACCACCAGCGGAATGGGCGATGCCTCCAAAATCATGACAGGTGGCAAAGCGAATGAAGCCTCCAACAATGTGGTTTGGGTCAACGGAAAATTCAGTATGGTCAAATTTGATGTCGGGATGCAGCAGGTTGCCGTTGGCAAATATACCTCGGGTGAAAATGCACCTTATGAATATGCCCATACCTACAAGCACACACTCATCAATGCTTCCGTCATGATGGATTTCGGAATGGTCAAACCCTATGTGGGATACCAGTCCGCAAGTGGTGACAAAGCAAGAGCCATTGTGACCGCAGGTACGCTGGACGCACTTCCCGGTCAACTCAGGGCAGGTCTCGGAGCCAGTGTGGATAGTGCCGTTAAAGCCGGTTATAAAACTCTGCTGGTTGCCGCTGGTATGAGTTCCACCAAGGCCGATGAATTCATTGCCGCAGATTCAGCTTTTTCTGAGGCCGCGATCACTGCCGCTCTGGAAGCTGATGGAAAAAGTGCTGCGTTAGCCGCCGCTTCCGCGAATGCAATTTACAATAATGCCGCGGCCGCAAGTCTGAAAGATGTGACCCCCAGTGCCGCTGTTTCCGCCAATACTACAGCCCAGTTGAGCTCAACCGGTATCGGTAATTTCAAGAACCTTGAAGTGTCCGCCAATGAAGATCTGGCTTTTGAAGGAAATATCATCACAGCCGGATTGATTCTGGACTTCAATGACAATGGTGCTTTAGGAATCGATTACACCATGATCAACGCTCCGGCTTATGGCGAAAGCGGATACATGCCTGCTTTGCTTGAAGTCAAAACAGCACTGATGACCAACTACACCATTCCTCTCAAGGAAGGCGCTTCCGTAACCTTGTTCTATCATATGCTGGGAATCCAGGAAGACAGCAAACTGCGCAGTGATCTTGATACCGCGGCAAAAAACGCGGCTCAAGCTGATGACGCCGCGACAGTGGCCGCCCTGGGAACCTCCACTTCCGGTGCGGTTAAAGGTGGCTATGAATCATTTGTTAATGCCGCTGGACGTTTGAAATGGTCCAATACCGCATCCATGGGCGTGGCATTCAATGTCAAATTCTAAGGCACATGATCATTACCTGACATAATCAATATTCCCTGTGTTTGAAGGCAAAATACAATTTGCTGACTCGAATAAAACACAGACAATTATCTAAAACCAATACAAGGAGTTTTGTATGAATAAACATTCATTGAAATATTATTTAAACCGTTTCCTGGTCATAGGATCAGCGATCGGCTTAATTGTGACTGCTGGATGCTCGCCTGAAGAGAAAAGCATTCCTGTGTCGTCCATCACGGTCAATGCCAGCGCGACTTCCGCCAATGACATCCGGTCCTTCAAATTTGATGGACAAGCTGGAAAATCCTATATGTATGAACTCAGTGGCAGTTCCGCTACTGCTGGATTTTATTCCAATCCAGAACAATCACGCTCTTTGGGCACCACACTCAGTGCGGATAAAACCGGCACGTATTATCTCGGCGTGCAGGCTGATGGTTCCTACAGTGTCCGTGTGGTTCGCGCCCTGACAGGCGGGGATACGCTGGAAAATCAGTCGTTGTCAAAAGGCAAAACCATGCGTTATCCACTGTCCACCACGCTCAACAAAACCATTCTGGTGAGTTTGACGCCTAAATTGCTGGCGGCAGATACGACCGCTACTGGCACAGCGTCCTTATTCATATGCACGGATATGGCCCGCACCAATTGTAGCAGTTCTGTTACAAACGCAGCAGGTCGCCAGACGATCCGATATGTCGGCGTGATGACAGGAACAGCCTATCTGTTCATCGATGCGGCCACTTCAGCCGATATCGTTTATAACCTGAGTGTCAGCAATCCGACAGCGCTGATCTCCGGCGCCGCGACTGCTGAAATGACTCTGGAACCGCGGGATCAGATATTGTATAGTTTCAGTACCACTAAAAACACGGTATACAGCGTGACCCTCACTCAGATAAAAACCACTACCAAAGCAGGTGTGAGTGGAAGCATCCGAAAAAATGATGGGACATCTGTTGTATCTTCTTTCACACCAGCACAAACCGGTGCGAACATAATATCAAGCACTTTTCTTGCTGATGAAACCACAACCCATGTGATTGCATTGAACAACACTGATGATGTTGAAACCGCGACTTACACGGTCAAATATCAAGAAATTCCGGCCAGTGTTTCCGCATTCACCGCAGAGGCGCCTATCACAGGGAAGGCACTTGGAGCTAATGGTGCATGGATTCACACCTTGGCGGTAAGTGCTGGGACTTTCTATAAAGTTACCCTGACACCTTCTGCTGGCAGTGCTGCATCCTTCACTCAGACTGGATCAAGTAATTTTACCATGAACGATTCCAGTAAAGCCTATTTCACACAATCCATGGTCTTTCTGGCTAACAGCACCGAAACTCGCTATTTCACCGTAGCCGCAGGAACTGGCGGGTTGACCTATTCTCTGTCAGTAAGCACCATCACTCCTGAAACAGCGTTGACCGTGGGAACACAGTCGGCTGAGATTTCAATTGCTGAGGGCGATGTGAAGATTTATCCAGTTTCTGTAACAGCCGGGTTGCCCACACTTGTGGAACAAACCTCTGTTTCTGGTCCAGCGGTAACCACCGCCGCCTTGTTGGGCGATTGGCCTGCTATGTATCAGGGGGCTCTGGAAGCAACCAGTTCCACCTCACCGTATCTGAGTTCAGGCAACCTCTATGCGTATACCGGGACTCAAGTTCCAATCGTTGGAACAGTGACCAGTGGTGGAAGTACGGCAACGGTTGCATCAGCAACGGTTTATAGTGGATTCAAATTGGCTTCAAGCAGTGGTACAGGATACATTGCGCTGTATCGACCGCTGACAACCAGTAATAATACATCGGCGGACAAGATCAAATTGAAGCATATCACGGTGAATTCACCAGTTGCCTTGACTGTGGACGCAACAGCCACAGCGGCGACCATTGGTGCGGGTGAGATCAATATGTATTCTTTCACCATGACTCATGCAGGGCAGACGGCCACCACATACAACAGTTATACGGCCACAGTCAGTTCCGCCAGCACTTCGCAAATACAGTCAGGAGTCCATGCCGGCGGTGATGGATCCTATGCTGTTTCTGCTTATGATACAGAAGGTGATTCTTCGCTTTCCATCACACCCACCTATGATGGTCAAAAGGGAATGCTGGTGGTCAGAAACTCCTCAACTGCCAGTGCCACCGCTTCAGTTGGTGTGGCTAAATCAAGCACTGCCGTGACGATCAATGGCAAGCCGTTGGGTCCATCAGAAACTGTATCAGGTTCATTGACCTATGGTAGCAGTGCGACTCATGCTCTGACCTTGCTGGCACCTGGATTCTATAAACTCACGTTAACTCCTAGTAGCGGTAACGTTGGTTCCTGGAGCGCTTCGACTTTAACCACGCTGGTTACGATGACCGATGCCGCTGATGCATCGTCATATTACACTCAATCCAAAGTAGTGATTGCCACGACGGCTTTTACATCTACTATTACTGTTACAGCCGCCTCCACTGTGGCAGGATTGAGCTATAGCCTGAGTGCGACCCCAATCACACCGGAATCCTTTTTAACACCAGGAACTGCCAGCGGTAATATTTCTGTTGGGGATGGTGATGTGAAAGTGTTCCCGGTCTACATGAATAAGGGTTTACCTAGTACAGTCATGATCACCAAAACGACTGTTTCAGGTCCTGCGTTGACTACATTTACCCCCGCCTCATTGATCTCGACAACTGTCACTGCGGGCATTCCCGGGAACACCGGGATTGCGGCTTTGTATAATGCGTTGGGCAAGACGCAGGGGCAATCCGGAGCGTTGGCTGCCAGTGATTCGACTTATTATTATGTGGCAACTCGTCCAGTGACAAAAACCCCGAATACAACGGCTGATGTATTCACATTGAAGCATATCAACGTGACCAGTTCAGGAACATTGTCCACCACAGCGACCAACATTACAGTTGCCGCAGGTGCAATGAATCTGTACACATTCAGCACAACACAACAGACACCTCCTACCGCACAGGGAACCTATTCTCTGGCAGTGACAGGTGCGTCACTGAATACTGGTGTTAAGCTTTGCACCACTACCACAAGTTGTACTGATTCCGGAAGTGTGCTTGGAACAACCGGTGCTACAACTTATACCATAACCCCCAATTATGGTGGGCAGGACGGATATCTGTTAGTATATAACGGAACAACGGCCAGCATCACAGGCACTGCTACATTGACCAAAAATTTCTAGATTTTTGAGTTAATGCGGGTTCAAACTCATTCCCGACTCCTGGTCGGGAATGTTTCTCATGGGATATTGATTCCCTTTTTCAAAGACAGGTCATCCTTTCGAGGGTGCCTGTCTTTTTTTTTGCGGAGAGTGAACAAAAAAAGAGTCTTGCAAACGCAATAATTGATCTTGGATTTTCCACCTGGTTTGGGTTTTATCCCGTAGGGGCAGACCTGTGTGTCTGCCCAGGATCAGGGCGAACACACAGGTTCGCCCCTACAATTTGTGACCCCAAATATGACCAACCCCCTAAATTACTTTTGGTCATTTTTGAAAGGCGCCAATTTTTTTAAATTTTTCTGTTTCAAACCATAGACTTGAACGTAAAATATTTGATTTGAAAATGGTGGCTATGTCTGTAATGTCAAAAATATCTCTTGTTGTTCAATTGATAACAGAAAAGGTAAAACCATGCTGATATTTGATACATTGATTTACGCTGAAAAACTCCAGAAAGTCGGTGTTCCACCGGAACAGGCCAGAGTTCATGCAGAACAACTCAAGGAACTTGTCGAGAATGATCTGGCCACCAAAAGCGATATCGCTGAACTGAAGAGAGATATCAGGCAACTGGATCTTAAAATTGAGGAAGTCAGAAAAGAAGCGGGACAAAATCAAAAAGATGTGATCAAATGGATAGTGGGTATGGGGTTAACAGTTATTCTAAGTTCTACGGCCATGCTTTTCACGGCCATATCCATGTTTGCCAGATAAACCATCCGGGGGCCGGTAAAGGAACTGCTGGAGGCATCGAGGGGAAATACACTTTCGAAGAGGGTAGCATCGGGTTACGTCCCGATGAAATTACAAGGTTTGTCGTCTTCCCCGGGACGTAACCCGGGGCTACCGTTTCCGGTATCGTTCTGCCCGGCTTGAGTTCAATGTCATCAACTTAAGCATTCTGAAGGGTACTGTGTTTCAATTCCCCCTTGGTTCAAGGGGGTTAGGGGGATGTAATTCCGAGCGTTAAATCCCCCATGCCCCCTTTGCAGTAATTATGGGTGAACTTTTTTTATACGGTATTGCTGTATAAGCCGAGAGGATCGAATATTTTTTTCAGTGTATTTTTTCAAGATGGACTCACGAAGTGAATGAAGATATGTTTTCCCGATAACC